>JAYUCR010000354.1:0-3748 GCA_043740165.1 Acidobacteriota bacterium
CGCCGCCGTTCCGGCGCGCTGCAGGCCGAGGCCGCGCAACCGCATCTCCAGCGCCGAGGAGTCGGCCTGGTTCAGCTTGCAGCCGAGCGTGACGATGCGGTAGGTCGGCACGGACGGAGGCCGCGCGCTCTTCAGGCCCCGGCGCCGGGCGCGCCGAGCTTCAGGGCGCGGTTCTTCTCGATCACCTTCCGGGCCATTGCGTCCTTGTGCTCCCGCAGCCGCGCGCGCAGGGCCGGATCGGCCAGGGCGAGAATCTGCGCCGCCAGGATGGCCGCGTTCTGCGCCCCCGGCTTGCCGATCGCCACCGTCGCCACCGGCACCCCTCCCGGCATCTGCACCGTGGAGAGCAGCGCGTCGAGCCCCTGCAGGGCCGACGAAGGGAGCGGCACGCCGATGACCGGCAGTATCGTGTGCGCCGCCACCGCCCCCGCGAGGTGCGCGGCATGCCCGGCGCCGAGGATCGCCACCCCGAAACCGTTCGCTTCCAGCTCGGAGGCGAGCCGGGCGGTCTCGTGCGGCGTCCGGTGGGCGCTCGTCACGTCGATCTCGTACGGGATGCCGAGCGACTGCAGCGTGCGGGCGGTCTCCTCCATCACCGGAAGATCGCTGTCGCTGCCCATCGCGATCCAGACCTTGAGGGAGGCGCTGCGGGAACCGGCGGGACGGGAGTGCCTGGACTCCTTCGGACGTTGCGCCACGGTGAACCTCGTTTCAGTGGGTCTTGAGCAAGCGGGGATTGTACCAAAAGCTCAGGCGGGGCGCCGGCCGGCGGCCGGCCGCAGCGGCTCGTCACACTCGCAGCGTTCGAGGAGTCGGTTGCAGGCGAAGCAGTAGCCGTTCTCGGCGAAGAAGTCGGCCATCTCCTCCTGCCAGGCATCGATGAACCCGACCTTCTCGTAATCGGACATCGAGCTCAAGTCGACCAGCAGGCGGATGTTTTCGCGGGACTGATGGTAGGCCTGCAGCAGCTCGAAGATGCGCCGCGGCGGATGCAGCGTCTGTCTCATGCACGAACCTCACAGAGCAACGCGCGAATAGTAGCAGCAGAACCGTTGGCGGGCCAACGTTTTGCGGGGGTGGATCGCGGATCGGGCACCGCGTCCCAGGCCGGAGTTTCAGGCGGATTCGGACTCGATGGCGATGCGGGCGATGTCGGAGCGGCACTGGCGGCCGTCGAAGCGGATGCGCCCGGCGCAGGCATAGGCGCGGGCCGCCGCCTGGGCGAAGGTCGCTCCCCGCGCTGCCACGGTCAGGACGCGGCCGCCGGCGGTCAGCAACGCGCCGTCCTGCATCCGGGTGGCGGCGTGGAACACCTGCGCTCCGTCGGATTCCAGCCCGGGACCCAACCCTTCGATCGGAGCGCCGGTCTTCGGTGTCCCCGGGTAGCCGGCCGCGGCCAGGACGATGCAGACCGCGGCGCCGGGATGCCAGACAATGCCAGCTTCGTCCAGCCGCCCGGCCATGGTCGCCTGCAGCGCGGGGAGGAGGTCGCTTTCCATCCGCAGGCAAAGGAGCTCGGCCTCCGGGTCCCCGAAGCGGGCGTTGTACTCCAGCACCTGGGGCCCTCTGGCGGTCAGCATCAGCCCGATGTAGAGGATCCCGCGGTAGGGGCGTCCCTCGGCGCGCAGGCCGCGCAGCGTCGGCGCGACGATCGTTTCCATCACCCGTCGCTCGAGATTGGCGTCGAAGAGGATCGAAGGGGAATAGCCTCCCATGCCGCCGGTGTTCGGCCCGCGGTCGCCGTCCAGCAGCCGCTTGTAGTCCTGGCAGGTGGTGAGCGCCAGGGCGCGCTCGCCGTCGGAGAGGATGAAGAATGACACCTCCGGGCCCACGAGCCGGTCCTCGATGACGATCGTCTCGCCCGCCGCTCCGAACTTCTTTTCGATCATCATCGCGTCGATCGCCCTGTCGGCTTCGTCGCGATTGGCGGCCACCACGACTCCCTTCCCGGCGGCCAGCCCGTCCGCCTTCAGGACCACGGGCCCCCGGCCGCGTCGCGCCAGGACGGCGCGCGCCTCGGAAGGGCTGGCGACGATGTCGTGGGCCGCGGTCGGCACGCCGTGCCGCCGCATGAATTCCTTGGCGAACGCCTTGCTCGATTCGATCTCGGCCGCGGCCCGCGTGGCGCCGAACAGGGGCAGGCCGAGCGACTCGAAACGGTCGGCGATCCCGGCCGCCAGGGAGGCCTCCGGGCCGACCACGGTCAGGTCGATCTGGCGGGCCTGCGCCAGCGCCGCGAGCCCCGCCACGTCGGTGACGTCGGCGGCGACGCATTCCGCGTGGCGGGCAATGCCGGCGTTGCCGGGAGCGCACAATACCCGGTGGACCATCGCGCTCTTGCCGATCTTCCAGACGAGCGCGTGCTCGCGCGCGCCTCCGCCAATCACCAGGACGTTCACGGCCGCATTCTAAGCGCATTCCGCCGCGGCGACGGACGGGGCAGGATGGTGGCGGGGGTTCGGCCGAGACCGATCGGCGTATCATGCAGGCCGCTTGCGACCGGCCGGACGAACCGACGGCATGAGGTGACGCGTGATGGCGACTCGAATCATCCGGATGCTCCTGGGAGCCCTGCTCGCGGGCGGAATGGGGATCGCGGCCTGCGGCGCGCAGGAAACCGGTGCGCCGACCGAGCCAGCGCCGACCGCCGCGGCCCCGGCGACGGAGATCGCGGCCGCGCCGGCGCTGATCGAGAACGCCCTGGGGCCGGTGCCGGCGGACAATCCGCGCACCGAGGCGTATGCGCACGGTGGGTATGTCCTGTTCTTCGTCGGGGTGCTCTGGGACCTGGTGGTTCTCCTCGTGATCATCATGACCGGATTCGGCGCCTGGATGCAGGAGCTGGCGGAGCGGATCACGAAGCGCGTCAACCTGATGGTCGCGGCTTACGTCGTCCTGTTCACGATCGTCACCTCCCTCGCATCGTTTCCGCTCGCGATCTACGCGCAGTTCCTGCGGGAAAAGAAGTACGGCTTCATGAATCAGACGTTCGGCGCGTGGCTGGGGGACCAGGGGAAGGGGCTGCTCCTCGCGATCGTGTTCCAGGCGATCTTCCTGCCGCTGCTGTACATCGTCATCCGCCGGCTCGGGCGGGCCTGGTGGATCCCGGGCGCCGTCCTGACGGTGGCCTTCATCGTGCTGCTGGAGGCGATCGTTCCGGTCTACATCGCGCCGCTCTTCAATAAGTTCACGCCTCTCAAGGACGCGGCGCTCAAGAAGGAGATCCTGGACCTGGCGCACTCCCAGGGCATTCCGGCACACGAGGTGTACGAGGTCGACGCCAGCCGGCAATCGGAACACAACAACGCCTACGTCGCCGGGGTCCTCGGGACGCAGCGCATCGTGCTCTACGACACCCTCATGAAGCGCTTCACACCGCGCGAGATCCGGTTCGTGATGGGGCACGAGATGGGGCATTACGTCATGAACCATGTCTGGAAGACGGTCGGATTTTTCTCGGTCCTGATCGTCGCCGGGTTTCTCCTGGTCGATCGCATGGCGCGGCGATTCATCGACCGGCACTCGGTCTACGGCATCCGGAGGTTCGAGGATCCGAGCTCCCTGCCGGTGATCCTGATGATCCTGAGCGTCTTCTTCCTCGTGACCCGGCCGATGATCTCGACCTTCAGCCGCTCGCAGGAGCATGCCGCCGACGTCTTCGGGCTTCAGGTGGTGGGGGACCCCGAGGCGGCCGCCTCGGGGTTCCTGAAATTCGGTCGCTACGACCTCGCCGAAATCGACGTGGATC
>JAYUCR010000355.1:0-9077 GCA_043740165.1 Acidobacteriota bacterium
GACGGACGCTACACGGTGCAGAGCGAGAACCCGCCGCTGGCGCGGGTGGCTCTGGCCGTGATCCCGTATCTGCGCGGCGCGCGGGTCCCGCCGCCGGGAGATCGGACGCAGGGATTCGCGGTCGACGTCTTCTACCGCACGCCCGATTACGTGCGCAACGTGACCGAAGCGCGGCTGGCGAATCTCATCTTCTTCTGGCTGTGCGTCGCCTTCACCTGGGTGCTGGCGGGCGGCAGGAGCGACCCGTGGGCGGCGCTTCTCGCCAGCGCCGCGGTCGCGACACTCCCGCCGATCGTCGCCCACTCGGGGTTCGCGACCACGGACGTTCCATTCCTCGCCGCCTTTCTCCTGGCTTTGATCGGATTGCGCCGGCTCCTGGCCCGCCCCGGGATCGGGGCGGGGGCGCTGTTCGGCGTCGCGCTCGGCCTCGCCATCGCGACGAAATTCTCGACCCTGGTCTTCTTCCCGCCGGCCGCGGCGGCAATCGTCGCCTGCGACGCGTGGCCGTGCCGGCGGGATTGGCTGCGCCGGGTCGGCGGCGCCCCGTTCCGGCGGATCCTCGGCGCGACGGCGGCGGTCACGGCGCTGGTCGTCTGGGCCGGCTACGGGTTTCACATCGGCCGACTTGCCGATCTGCCGACGCGCTTCGGGATCTACGGGGTGATGCCGGAGACGGGGTGGCCCGCGCTCATCCGGGACTGGCCGATCCCGGGCCACGAATTCGTGCATGGTCTCCTGTTCCTGCGGGCCCACACCATCGCGGGACACGCCGCGACACTCCTGGGCGAATTCAGCCAGCGCGGCTTCGTCCTCTATTACCCGATCGTCCTGCTCACCAAGACCCCGCTGCCGTTCCTGCTGTTCGCAGCGGCCGGGCTGTGGGCCCTCCTCCGCTCGCCCGCGACCCCGGCGCGCCGCTTTCATCTCGGGTGTGCGCTCGGCGCGCTCGGCATCCTTATTATTGCGATGGCGAGCCCGATCAACCTGGGGGTGCGGCACGTCCTGGTTCTATATCCGCTTGTCGCGCTGGCGGCGGCGCACGGCCTGGCGCGCCGGGCCGAGCCGGCGCCCGTCGATCGCCGGTTGATCCTCCCCCGGTGGATCTCCCGCCGATGGATCCTCGGCGGCGCTTTGGCCTGCCTGGCGCTGCAGTCGGCGCTCCTGGCCCTATCGGTCCCGAACCAGATCGCCTACTTCAACGTGCTGGCGGGCCGCGAGCCGGCGTTCGTCTCGAGCGACTCCGATTTCGACTGGGGCCAGGACATGCTGGCGCTCGAGCGCTACGTCGCCACGCACCCGATCCCCGAGCTGTACGTCGCGCTGAACGGGACGACCCGCGCCTGCAGCCACCACTTACCGCCGTTGAAGGCGCTGCCGACGCATCCGGTGACCGGCTGGATCGCCGTCAGCGAGCGGATCTACCGGCTGAACCGCGGCGGGATCCGGCGCGACCCCTGCGGCCCGCCCGGCGGATTGATCGCCGACCCCGGCTGGCTGGACTGGCTGAAGCCGTACCGGCCGGTCGCCATCGTCGGAAAAACGGTGCGGCTCTACCACATCGAGCCGCCGCCGGGGTTCAGTGATGCAGATCGACCTGCCAGTTCACCACCAGGGTGATGGCGGTGGTCGGCTGCCCCGCTTCGTACGGGACGAGGAATCGCTGGCCGTCCGCGGAGACATCGAAACGCCCGAAGGCTCCGTAGGATCGGGTCTCGAACAGCGCCTGAACGGCGCCGACCTCGAAACTCGAGCCGTGCGCGCTCACTTCAGCCGCCATCAGCTTGTTGTCTGCCGTGAGATAGAAAATCTCCTGGCCGTCGCGCCGCCAGCGCGGAGTGCCCCCACCCTCGGGTGAGATCTGCCACTTCCCGCCGGGACCGGGGAACGGCACGACGAAGACCCTGTACGCACCCGACTCGTTCGAGCAGTACGCCAGCCATTTGCCGTCCGGTGAGAACGCCGCCTCGCGCTCGCTGAACTGGGTCGTGAGGAATCGGTAGGGTTTGCGGTCCCCATCGAGCGGGAGCATCCAGATCGCCCAACCCCCCGCGGCTCCTTCCTGATAGGTGATGAATTTTCCGTCCGGCGACCAATCGGTCGGGAATCGGTACCGGTCCCCTCCCTCCAGGAGGATCTCCTCGGCGCTCGACCCGTCCGACACCTTCTGATAAAGGGCGGTCTTCCCGTCGCGGTAGGAGCTGTACACGATGCGACGGCCATCGGGCGACCAGGCGGGGAAAATGTTCCCCTGCGCCGAACCCGCACCGAACGTCTGCGCCGTCTTCACGCCGCGCGCGATGTCGTAGCTCCAGACGTCGTAGCCGAGAGCATCCAGATAGAAAATGATCCGGCTTCCATCGGGTGAGATGCGGGGGCTGGCATAGGCGTCCTCTCCCGGCACCGCCCCGATCTGCTTTCCGCGCCGGTCGAACCAGACGAGCTGCCGTTCGATGGTCGCCCCCTCCACGTAGGTGAGCAGGCCCGTCTCGGAGGCGGAGAATAGCCCCCGGGAGAAGATCGCCAGCTCCGGAACGGGATCCGCGATCGGAATGGGGTCACCCGTGAGCTCCAGGCGTCCTGCATCGAACGGCTGGGCCATGAGAGTGTTCTGCCGCAGGAACAGGATCTGCCCCGAGGCATACGTTGCTCCAGCGTGGGCATGTAACAGGGGCCTGGGCTCCGACGCATCGAGCGACCCGACCACGATCGTGTTGGTGGGATTCGCTACCGGGGTGAAGACGCTCCCTGCGAGGTAGAGAAAATGACGCCCGTCCGGCAGGAAGAATGGCCAGCGGTGCGACAGCTCATGCTTCGACAGGTCGAGGGTGGTCACCGGGATCGCCGACCCGCCGGAGGCGGAGACGCGAAACAGCGCCGCGTTGACGGACGGAGTGAAGACGATGTCTCCCGCCCGGTTCCAGGTGCCGCCTCGCCCGTCCGAGGCGTCGCAGATCGTGAACGGAGGACCGCCCGCAAGCTCGATCTTCTTCAGCTTGGCCCCGGCGAAGAATCCGACCGATCGGTTATCCGGCGACCAGAACGGGTAGGTGGCGCCGTCCGTGCCCGGCAGAGGCTCGGCACGCAGCGAATCGAGTGGGCGAACCCACAGAACCGACTTCCCGTCGGCGGCTGAGGCCACATAGACCAGGCGCAGGCCGTCCGGCGATACCTCGAATCCGGAGGCATTGGAAAGCAGGAAGCTCGTATTCGGCATCGCCTTGATGTAGCTGCGCGTGACCCGGGTCTCCGTTGGCACATGCGTCGCCATCACGACCGCCAGGGTCAGGGCGGCGATGACCGACACGGCCAGTGCGGCCAGCAGCCATCGCTCCCGGCTTTTTCCGCCTCCGATCCGTAGCGGCGACGCTCCTGCCTGCGAGCCCCCTTCCACGACCCATTTCAACGCGTGCGCCAGGTCCCGCGCGGTCTGCCACCGTTGTTCCGGGTCCTTCGCCAGGCAGGTGCGCACCACGCGGTCCAGCGCCGGCGGAGTCATCGGGTTGGCCGCGCTCAGCGGCTCAGGCTCCTTCTCCAGGATCGCCGACGCCACGCTCAACTGGCTCTTCCCTTCGAAGGCCCGCCGGCCGGTGACCATCTCGTACAGCACGGTGCCGAGCGAAAACAGGTCGCTCCGACCGTCCACGTCCTTCCCTTCCACCTGCTCCGGCGACATGTACTGGAAGGTGCCGACGATCGATCCCTCCGCCGTCAGCGGCTTGGTCATCGTTTCCATGGAAGCCGAGCCGGTCCCCATCGACATGACGGACGGCTTCGCCAGCCCGAAGTCCATCAGCTTGGCGCCCGACTTGGTCAGCATGATGTTGCCGGGCTTCAGATCGCGGTGCACCACTCCCGTGCGGTGCGCCTTCTCCAGCCCCTCGCAGATCTCGACTCCGTACCGCAGCACCTGCTCCAGCGGCAGTGGGCCTTTGGCCAGGCGGTCGGCCAGCGTTTCCCCTTCGAGGTATTCCATGACGAGGTAGCTGACGGCCCCGTCGGCCGTCTCCTGCGATCCGACGTCGTAGAGGTGGCAGACGTTGGGGTGATTCAGGGAGGAGATGGCCCGCGCTTCGCGCTCGAACCGCTCCTTCGCGGCGGGTCGGTCCGAAAGATGGGTCGGGAGGATCTTGATCGCGACGATCCGGTCGAGCCGGGTGTCGCGGGCGCGATAGACCTCTCCCATCCCCCCGGCTCCGAGCGGCCCGAGGATCTCGTACGGGCCCAGGCGCAATCCGGGTGCGAGAGTCATGTCGCTCATGAGGCTCCTAGTGATCCCGGATGAACTCGCGCAGGGCGCGGTCGGCGGCGGCGAAATCGCGAAACCGGGCGCGTTTTTCCGGCCGCTCGACCCCGGGCTGGCGCGGCACCTGGTGAATCGTCAGGACCCACTCGTCGTCTTCTTTCTCGATGAGGCTCTCGTACCCCTGGCCGCGTGAGGTTTCGAAGCGCTTCTGGACCGGCCCCGTCGGGTCGGGCGGCGGGGGAGAGGCGGCGTTCGAAGCCGCGGGTGGGGCCGCCTGCGGCTCCGGCTCGGAGCCTGTCGCTTCCCGCGCCGCCTCCTGGATGGCTTCGCGCCAGCGGGTATAGCCCTCGATCAGCAGAGGCGTTGGGGTCGTGAACGTCAACCCGGTCATGGAACCGCCCGTCCAGACGACGCGTGCCTGCAGATGGATGGCGTGGTGCGGGAACTGGACGAAGACGTCGACGAAAGTCCCGATCGAAAAGGTCTCCGAGCTCCGCAGCCGCAAACCCCCTTCCGATATGTCGATCACCGTCCCGCCATGCATCTCGGCGCTGGTGCCGTAGCGGATCGGCAGCCGCCGCTCGTAGCGCGTCTGGCTTCGTTCCTTGTCGCCTGGTGCCATGCAGGCCGTCGCCTCCCCAGAGCCGGGCGCATTCTCCGTGATTTCGGGGCCCCGGTCCATTCCTCCCGATGATCGCCCCCCCATGATCCAGATCATGGCGACCGTTTCCCCCCGGGACGAGACTTGCGCCGTGAACATCCGCTTACCGGATCTCGAGCACTGGAAGGCGCAGGTCAAGTGTCAGGCCGGATGCCCGGTCCAGACGGATGCCGGCCGCTACGTGCAGCTGATCGCAGCGAACCGCGACGAAGAGGCGTATCTCGTGGCGCGCGCCCCCAACCCCTTCGCCTCGGTCTGTGGCCGGGTCTGCGCCGCGCCATGTGAGGACGCCTGCCGCCGCGGCAGCATCGACGGGCCGATCGCCATCCGCGCCCTGAAGCGCTTCGTCACCGAAAAATTCGGCGTCGAGTCGATCCATCCCGGCACGCAGGATCGGCTGCGCTCGGAGCCGATCGACGAGGGGAACCGCTACGCGGGCCACCTGCCGACCGCGCCGGTCCCCCCCGATCGCACGACCGGGCAGCCGTCAGCGGTGCGCGGCGCACCGGCGCACGCGGCGGCGGGCCGGCGCAAGGTCGCGGTCATCGGCTCCGGCCCGGCCGGCATGTCGGCGGCGCACGATCTCGCGCTGCTCGGATACGGCGTGACGGTGTTCGAGGCGTCCGAAGAGCCGGGCGGCATGATGCGCTTCGGGATCCCCGAGTACCGGCTGCCCCGCACCCTCCTGCGCGCCGAGATCGACAAGATCGTCGGCCTCGGCGTCGAGCTCAAGCTGCGCGCGCCGCTGACCGAATCGTACGGGCTCGAGGCGCTCAAGCGGGAAGGGTTCGAGGCGATCTTCCTTTCGGTGGGGGTCAACAAGGGGCGTGACCTGCAGGTCCCGGGTGTCGAGATGGACGGGGTGGTCAAGGCGGTCGACTACCTCCTGAACGTCAACCGCGGATTCCGCATGGATCTCGGCCGGCGGGTGGTGGTCATCGGTGGCGGCTTCGTCGCCTTCGACGCCGCCCGCACCGCCCTGCGCGCCGGCATGAAGGAGGCGCTCGACTCCGCCCGCGCCGCCGTCCGCGGCGGCGCCACGGAGGTGACCATCGTGTCGCTCGAGAGCTTCGAAGAGATGCCGGTCCTGAGAACGACCCAGGGCTACGAGGAGTTCGAGGCGACGAAGGTGGAAGGCGTCGCCTTCCTGCCGCGGCGCGGACCGAAGCGCTTCCTGGGTGACGGCCGTCTGAAGGCGATCGAGCTGCGCCGGGTCACCTCGGTCTTCTCACCCGACGGTCGCTTCGCCCCGGAGTACGACGACGCCGACGTCACGACCCTGGAGGCCGACGCCTGCATCCTGGCGATCGGGCAGAAGGCGGACCTGTCGTTCCTGAAGCCGGCGGACGGCGTGGCCACGAACCCCGGCGGCGCCATCGTGGTCGATCCGGAAACCCTCGCGACCTCGGCACCCGGTGTCTACGCCGGCGGCGACGTGGCGTTCGGTCCACGCAACCTGATCGAGGCGGTCGCCAACGGCAAGCGCGCCGCGCGATCCATCCACCGGTACCTGGCGCGGGAGGCGGCCCGCCTGGAGCGATGGCTCGACATCGAGAAGATCCCCACTTCGCGCTACCGGATGATCGCCGGCTTCGAGGTCCTCGATCGCGAGACCCCGCCGACCCTGCCGGTGGGGCGTCGCACCGGCATCTCCGAGGTGGAGAGCGGCTACGACGAAGCCCAGGCGCGGCGGCAGGCGGCGCGCTGCCTCGTCTGCCACGTGCAGACGATCTACGACCCGGAGAAATGCGTCCTCTGCAGCCGCTGCGTCGACGTCTGTCCGGAGAACTGCCTCGCCCTCGTGCCGTTCGAGCAGATCGATCTGCCGGAAGAAGAGATGCGGGCCCTGGCCGGACGCGCCGAGGCGAACGGCCTGCCGCTCTCCGCGATGATCAAGGACGACCAGCGCTGCATCCGCTGCGGGCTGTGCGCCGTCCGCTGCCCGACCGACGCCATGACGATGGAAAAGTTCCAGATCACAGAGCGGTACGCGGCGGCCCTGCCCGCCGACCCCGCGGAGAATGCCCGATGACAACTCGCAACAACCGTCGCGACTTCCTGTTCAAGCTGGGCACCGGGGCCGGCATGGCGGCGCTCGCCGCGCAGGCGACCGCGTCGCTCCGGTCCCTCGTGCCCAACGTGTCGTACGACGCGCCGACCACCGTCAAGGTCGGCCTGCCGGGCGATTTCCCCGACGGGCTGAAATTCCTGCCCGACCAGCGGCTGTTCGTCTTCCGCGAGGGGCTGACGTTCCACGCCATCTCGGCGGTCTGCACCCACCTCGGCTGCACGGTGCGCGCCGAGGCGCTGTCGCAGCCCGAGGTGATGACGGTCGAGGGGGCGCCGTTGCGGGTGACGCACCGGTTCCTCTGCCCGTGCCACGGCTCGCGCTACACCGGCGACGGCGGCAATGTCTCCGGCCCGGCGCCCAAACCGCTGGCCTGGTACCACCTGTCGGTCTCCCCCGACGACGGGCAGCTCGTGGTCGATCTGGCGCGTGAGGTCGACCGCGATTTCCGGCTGACGGTCGGATGACGGACTGCCGATGGAGAAAGCGCCGATGAGCGATCTGAAGCCGCCGGCCCCCGAGGCGCCGGGCGTCCACCCGAAGCCGCTCTGGAGCCTGCGGCCCGATAGCGATCGCGCCTCGGGCGACGCGGTCGTGTCGAATTTCCTGCTGCACTGGTTCCCCGCCAAGGCGCTCAAGGCGTCGCTCGACTGGAACTACTCGATGTGGCTCGGGACGATCTCGGCGGCCCTCCTGCTCCTGCTCGTCCTGTCGGGGATGCCGCTGCTGTTCCTCTACGTGCCGTCGGTCGAGCGCGCCTATGCCACCGTGAAGGACATCGAGTATGTCGTCACCTTCGGCTCGTGGATCCGATCGGTGCACCGGATCGCGGCGCACGCCATGGTGGCGGTGGTGGCCCTGCACCTGGCGCGCGTCTTCCTGACCGGTGCCTACAAGAACGGCGCCGGCCAGGGGCAGCGGCGCGAATGGAACTGGGTGATCGGCGTCGGCATGCTGCTGGCGACGCTGTTCCTGTCGTTCACCGGATACCTGCTGCCGTGGGACCAGCTCGCCTACTGGGCGGTGACGGTCGGGACCAACATCGCTTCGTCGATCCCCTGGATCGGACCTTCGATCCGCGAGCTGCTGCTGGGCGGGAGGGTGATCGAGCAGCCGACGCTGATCCGCTTCTACGTGCTCCACATCATCGCGCTGCCGGGCCTTCTCGGCATCCTGTTCGTCTATCACATGTGGCGCATCCGCAAGGACGGCGGCCTGGCGCGCGCCGATCGCGAGGCGCTGCTCGTCGAGAAGGCGGCGACGACGCCTGCGGCCTCCAAGACCTACACGCTCCTCGGGATCGCGCGCGGCACCGCCCCGACGATCCGGGCGTCGTCCCTGGAGCGCCCCGACGCCACGGTCAACTCCGTGCCCGACCTGACGCGGCGCGCGGCGATCGTCTGCCTCGGCACCATCGCCCTCATGAGCATCCTGGCGGTTTTCCTGCGCTCGCCACTCGAGGAGCCGGCCAACGCGCTGGTGACGCCGAACCCGGCGAAGGCGCCGTGGTATTTCCTCTGGCTCCAGGAGATCGTCACCGACACGACGGTGCATATCGGCTCGCTCACGATCAACGGCGCCTTCCTGGGCGGCGTCATCCTGCCGGGGCTGCTGATCACCCTTCTGACCGTCTGGCCCTGGCTCGACCGGAGCCCGGCCGGCGTCGCCGGCGTCTGGTTCGCCAGGGACCGGCGGATGCAGAACCTGGTCTTCATCCTCCTGGCGCTCGGCGTGATCTCCCTGACGCTCGTCGGCACGTTCTGCCGCGGCCCCTACTGGCACTTCTACTGGCCCTGGGAAGTCTGGCCAGAGATCCCGGCGAGGATCTGACATGGAACAGAGGACCGATTCGCCTTACCCGTTGCGCGATCGCCCGGTGCTGGCCGTCATCGGCGTTCTCCTGGTGGTCTCGACCGTCCTGTTCGTGCGCAGCGATCGGATGCGCGACTACTGGTACTACCAGTACCAGTTCAAGCGGATGGTCACCGAGAAGTTCGGCAACGACAAGGCGAAGACGGCGCCCTCGGGGCTGCAGCAGATCTGGGTCCCGGCTTTGCACCGCGCCGACCGCTGCATCACCTGCCACCAGGCGACCGCCTGGAAAG
>JAYUCR010000356.1:0-9065 GCA_043740165.1 Acidobacteriota bacterium
CCCGAGGACGAGAGCCCCGGCGAAATAGACGGTCCCGGCGAAACCCCAGAGTGTCGGCAGGAGGCTCAGCGGCACCAGCACGAGCGCGTGCGCGACGATCAGCCGGCCGGTGAGGCCGGAGGAGCGCGCGCGCACCGGCAGCAGGACGAACCCTCCCGCCTCGTAGTCGTCGCGGTACAGGCAGGCGATCGCCAGCGCGTGCGGCATCTGCCAGACGAACAGGATGGCGAACAGGATCACCCCGCCCGGGGTGATGGATCCGTCGGCGGCCGCCCAGCCGATCAGCGGGGGCAGAGCGCCCGGAATGGCTCCGATGAGCGTGCAGAAGGTGGTCTTCTTCTTCAGCGGTGTGTAGGCGAAGACGTAGCTCAGCACGGTGAGCGCGACCAGCCCGGCCGCCACCCGGTTGACCGTCAGCGCCAGGTGGGCGATGCCGGCGGCCGAGAGCAGGCACCCGAACAGCAGGGCGTACGAGGTCTCCATCCGCCCGGCCGGCAGCGGACGGCCGCGGGTGCGCCGCATCCGGGAGTCCTCTTCGCGCTCGATGTACTGGTTCAGGGCGCTGGCCCCCGCCGCGGCGAGGGCGGTGCCGAGCAGCGTGTGCAGCAGGAGCCCCAGCTCGACCCCGGCGCGCGATCCGAGATAGAAGCCGACCAGCGTCGTCAGAAGCACCAGCGTCGTGACCCGCGGCTTGGTCAGCTCCAGGTAATCGGCCAGCTGTCCGCGGCGGAGGCGATCCGGTGCTGCGACCGCGGCGCCGTCGAGACGCTCGTCGCGGCTCATGCCGGCCCCGCGGCGCGGCGAACGCGACCCATGCCAATACTCGGACAGGCTCCTTGCGCTTCCCACACTCCCGCGCGCCGCGACCGCAAGGTCAGCGTCAGCAGGGTCGCCAGAAGCAGCGCCCCCGTGACGACGTGCGCCGTCGTCGGGATCACCGCCAGCCGGGTGACGACCGACGCGGCGCCCAGCAGGATCTGCACCGCCACCAGGGCCAGCGCCGCCCGCGCCGGCCGCTGCAGATCGGGCCGTCCGATCTCCCGGCCGACCAGGACCGCCAGGCCGGCCACGAGCATGCCGATCAGGACCCCCGTCACGCGGTGCGCGAAGTGGATGCCGATCTCGAACGACAGGAACGGCGGCACGACTCGCCCGAAGGCCAGCGGTACGTCGGGGATCGCCAGGCCCGCCCCGGTGTGTCGCAGGATCGCCCCCAGGATGAGCTGGGCATAGACGAGCACCGTGACGCCCGCGGCGCAAGGAAAGAGGACGCCGCCGGACATGGAGTCCGACGGCCGCGGTCGATTCTCGACGAAGGACCGCGAGGTCAGGTGCGCCAGCGTCACGACCGAACAGAAGTAGAGCTGCGCCAGGCAGGCATGCGCCACCGAAACCGAGGTCGGCAGCCGCAGGAGAACCGTCAAGCCGCCGAGAGCGCCCTGCAGGACGACGGCGCCAAGCGCGGCGTACGACAGCAGGCGCACACCCCGGCGGCGCTCACGACGCGCGTACCCGGCCGCGAGGACCACCGTCATCATCCCGACCGTGGCCGCCACCAGCCGATGCCCATGCTCGAACAGCACCCCGCCCTGCATCGGTGGAAAGACCTTCCCGAACGACAGCGGCCAGTCGGGAACCGCGAGACCCGAGCCGGTGCTGGTGACCAGGCCGCCCGCCATCAGCAGCACGACGGTCGCGGCGCACAGCAGAACCGTGTAACGGTGCCGCCACGGATCGAAACGGATCGCGACGGGGCTCGAAGGACCCTCTCCCGTCATGGCATCACCGCTCCGCCTCAGGTGCGGGCGGGCTTGAGGGCGGCCGATTCCCTCGGAGAGGGTGCGGGGGCCCCGGGAATGTTCTGGGGGAGGTAGTCGTCCACGGCTCCCGGAAGGCTGTACTCGTAGGGGCCGTGGTAGACGGTCGGAATCTCGTCGAAGTTCCCGTGCGGCGGTGGCGAGGCCGCCACCCACTCCAGCGAATTCGCGTGCCACGGGTTCCGGGCCGCGGGCTTTCCGAATGCGAGCGACCAGAAGAAATTGATCATGAAAAGGATCTGCGTCGCCCCCAGGCAGAGGGCGCTGATGGTGATGAATTCATTGATCGGCTGCAACGGCTTGAGGAAATCGTATTGCGTCGGGTCGTAGATCCGCCGCATGTGGCCGTGCATGCCGAGATAGTGCATCGGGAAGAACACCAGGTTGAAGAAGACGAAGCTCAGGGCCCAGTGGATCTTCCCGATCGTCTCGTTCAGCATCCGGCCGAACATCTTCGGATACCAGTAGGTGATGGCGGCGAAGACGCCGAACAGGCTGCCGCCGAACAGGACGTAGTGCAGGTGCGCGACGATGAAATAGGTGTCGTGGATGTAGATGTCGACCGGCGTCGAGGCCATGAAGATGCCCGACAGGCCGCCGATGATGAACATCGACACGAAGCTCATCGCGTTGAGCATCGCCGTCGTCGGCTGAATCGATCCGCGCCAGAGCGTGCCCAGCCAGTTGAAGGTCTTGATCGCGGAGGGCACGGCGATCACCATGGTCGACATCATGAACGCGGTGCCGAGCGCCGGGTTCATGCCGCTCTGGAACATGTGGTGGCCCCAGACGATGAACCCGAGCCCGGCGATCCCGGCGATCGAGAACACCATCGCCTTGTAGCCGAAGACGGGCTTGCGCGCGAAGGTCGCCATCACGTCGGAGACGAATCCCATCGCCGGCAGGATCATGATGTAGACGGCGGGGTGCGAGTAGAACCAGAACAGGTGCTGCCAGAGGAGCACCTGCCCGCCCCCGACCGGCGCGAAGAAGTGCGTTCCCAGGGTCCGATCGAACAGGAGCATCCCCATCGCCGACGCCAGCACCGGCGTCGCCAGGAGCGACAGGATGGCGGTGATGAACAGGGCCCAGATCGACAGGGGCATGCGGAAGAAGTGCATCCCCGGAGCGCGCATGTTGACGATCGTGGTGATGTAGTTCACCGCCCCCATGATCGAGCTGGTGCCGATGATGAGCACGGCGATGACCCAGAGCGTCTGCCCGCGGGTCACGCCGGAGAATTCGGGAATCGCCGAGAGCGGCGGGTAGGCGGTCCAGCCGCTGGCCGCGGCGCCCGCCTCGACGAAAAACGAGCTCGTCATGACCATGCCGCCGACGAGAGCCACCCAGAACGACAGCATGTTGAGCTTCGGGAAGGCCATGTCGCGGGCGCCGATCATGAGCGGAATGAGGTAATTCCCGAAGGCGCCCGAGAGGATCGGGATGATCACCAGGAAAATCATCACCGAGCCGTGCATGGTGAACAGCATGTTGTACATCTCGGGGCCCATGTGTCCTTCGGGCATCAGGCTCTCCGGGAACAGGGTGCCGAGCGGCATCGCCTTCTCGGGGAAACCGAGCTGCCAGCGGACCATGAGCGCCAGGAGTCCGCCCACCATCATGAACATCAGGCTCATGAGCAGGAACTGGATGCCGATGACCTTGTGGTCTTCGGAGAAGATGTATTTGCGGATGAACGGCGTGGGGTGCTCCGACATCATCGCTCCTCTTCGAGTGTCAGGCCGGCGGCGCCGCGGCCGGGGGCGCTTCACCACCCTCGGCCGGCGGGGCTGCGTCAGCGGGCGCGGCCTGCAAGGCGTCTTCCTGTTCCTTGATCCAGGCCTGGTACTCCGCCGGCTCCATCACGGTCAGCTGGCCGCGCATCGAGTAGTGGCCGAAGCCGCACAGCTCGGCGCACGCGATCTCGTAGGTGCCGGTCTTGGTCGGCTCCAGCCACACGTCGATCGTCATGCCGGGCACCGCGTCCTGCTTCAGGCGGTGGTACGGCAGGAAGAAGCTGTGGATGACGTCCTTCGATCGCAGCCGGATCTTCGTCTTGCTGTTCACCGGGAGGCGCATGTCGTTCGAGGTGACGATGTCGTCCGCGGTGTCGAAGGTCTTGTCGACCCCCTCGTAGCGGATCTCCCAGTTGAACTGCGACGCGGTGATCACGACGGTCTGGTCGGTTTCCGGTATCGATCCTTTGATCCGATCCCAGGCGCTGCGGCTGGAGAAGGCGAGGAACACCAGCATCACCGCGGGAACGACCGTCCAGACCACCTCGAGCGTGCTGTTGCCGTGGGTGTAGGTGGCGCGCACGCCGGGCTTCCGCCGGTAGTGGATCGCGAACCAGATCAGGATCACTTCGGTCAGGACGAAGGCGACGCCGGTCACCGCCAGGATGATGTAGAACATCCGGTCGATGGTCGGGCTGAACGTCGAAACACCTTCGGGTAGCTGCCAGGTCATCGCTTCTCCTGCCCCTTCGCGGATCGGTCAGGCTGGTGTCGTCGGCTCGCGCGCGGCGCATTCCCGTCGCGCAAGACGCGCCTTTATAAGCGAGCCTCGGGGCGTGAGTCAAGCCTCCCGCACGGGCCCGCGCGGGGCGGATGTATGATGCCCGGCCTATGGATGCGGTCCGGATCGAAGCGCTCGAGCACCACTACGGCGCGCGGCAGGCGCTGGCCGGCCTCGATCTCACGATCGCGCCGGGGACGCTCTTCGCCCTTCTCGGCCCGAACGGCGGCGGCAAGACGACGCTGTTCCGAATCCTCGCGACGCTTCTCGCGCCCACCCGCGGCCGCGCGAGCCTTTTCGGGCACGACGTGGTGCGCGAACCCGACGCGGTGCGACGCCTGATCGGGGTGGTGTTCCAGTCGCCCGCGGTCGATCGGCTGCTCACCGTGCGCGAAAACCTCGAGGTGCAGGGCCGGCTGTACGGGCTGTCCGGCCGGGATCTGCGCCGCGAGGCCGATGCTCTCCTCGCCAGCCTGCGGCTCGCCGATCGGCAGGGGGATCGCGTCGGCACGCTCTCGGGCGGGCTGATGCGGCGCGTCGAGATCGCCAAGGGGCTGCTGCACCGCCCGCGGCTCTTCCTCCTCGACGAGCCTTCCACCGGGCTCGATCCGGCGGCGCGCCAGGACCTGTGGGATCTCCTGCGCGATCTGCGCCAGCGCGACGGGGTGACCATCGTCATGACCACCCACCTCATGGAGGAAGCGGAGGCGTGCGATCAGCTGGCGATCCTCAGCCAGGGCCGGCTGGTGGCGTGCGGCACGCCGCGCCAGCTGAAGGACGAGATCGGCGGCGACGTCATCGTCCTCACCACCGCCGACGCGGCGTCGCTGCGCGCCGACGTGGAGCGGGTGGCCGGAACGCCCGCCCGGCTCGTCGACGGCACGCTGCGGCTCGAGTGCGCGCGCGGCCATACGCTCATCCCGCGGCTGGCCGAGGCGTTCCCGGGCCGCTTCGAGTCGATCAACCTCGGCCGTCCCACCCTCCTCGACGTCTTCGTGCGGCGCACCGGGCTCCGGTTCGAAACCGGCGACGAGACGTCGCGCCAGGCCGGGGGGCGGCCATGAGAGGCGCTCCCGCCGCCGTCCTGGCCCTGGCGCGGCGCGAGATGGTCCGCTTCTGGCGCGAACGGACCCGGGTGTTCGGAGCGCTGCTCCAGCCGGTTCTCTTCTGGGTCCTGTTCGCGGCGGGGCTGGGCGCTTCGTTCCGCCCGGCGGGGAGCGGCGGCTCCGGGTACGGCCTGTATCTCTTCCCCGGAACCGTGGTGCTGATCCTGCTCTTCACCGCCATCTTCTCGACCATCTCGGTCATCGAGGATCGGCGGGAAGGATTCCTCCAGGGCGCCCTCGTGGCCCCGGTGCCCCGATCGGCGATCGTCCTCGGCAAAGTCCTGGGCGGCACGGCGCTGGCGGTGGCGCAGGCCGGGCTGGTGCTGATGGCGGCGCCGCTCCTCGGGCTGCGCCCCGGACTCACCGGGTGGGCCGTCGCGATCGCGATCCTTTTCCTGCTCGCCTTCGGCCTCACGTCGCTGTCGTTCTGCATCGCCTGGAGCATGCGCTCGACGCAGGGCTTCCACGCCATCATGACGGTCTTCCTGATGCCGCTCTGGCTCCTTTCGGGCGCTTTCTTTCCGGCGGCCGGCGCGCCCCCCTGGCTGAGAGTCCTGATGGCGGTCGATCCGCTCACCTACGGCCTCGCGGCGCTGCGGCACGCGATCGACCCGGGGACCGGGCCCGCGGTGAGCGGGCTCCCCTCCCCCGTCTTCGCGCTGGGTGTGACGCTGCTCTTCGCGCTGGCGGTCTTCATCGTCGCCATCGTGCTGGCCCGAAAGCCGGAGACCGGCCGCAGCGCATGACCCTCGCGACGATGCCGGCGCTCAACGCCTGTCTCAACGCCGCCAGCGCCCTGCTGCTGACCGCCGGCTTCTTTCTCATCCGACGCGGCCGCCGGTCGGCGCACCGCGCCTGCATGCTGTCCGCGGTCACCACCTCGACGCTGTTCCTCATCTCCTACGTCACCTATCACGCCCAGGTCGGCTCCGTCCCATTCCGCGGCACCGGCTGGATACGTCCGATCTACTTCGGGATCCTCATCACCCACACCATCCTGGCGATTGCGATCCTCCCGCTCGTCGCGATCACCCTCACCCGCGCCCTCCGCGAGCGCTTCACCCAACACGCCCGCATCGCCCGCATCACGCTTCCCATCTGGCTCTACGTCTCCATCACCGGCGTCGTCGTCTACTGGATGCTCTACCACCTGACCTAGTCCGCCAGAGCGACCAAGCCGAATTCAAGCTTGAAAAGGCGTCGGAATCAGGCGCCGAAATAATGATGTAGCGCTCGGAAGCCGCGGCGCGGCGTGAGCCCCCGGACACGGGTTTGCCGGACCGTCTGAGACCCCGAGCCGGGGCCCCGCCGCGCGCTTTTCGCGCGGAGGGCGGCGAGCGGGCGAAGCGAGGGGAGGGTCTCGCGCGAGCGAGCCCGGACCCGTGTCCGGCAAATTCGTGTCCGGGGGCTCACGCCGGCATGGCCTCCGTCTCCGTTGCGTCATCTTTGCGGACTGTGCTAGATTCCCGCCGTTTCAGAGGGAGCCCCATGGAACATGCCACGACCATGAAGCATGCCGACGCGTATGAAACCGGCCTGACCCCCGGTTGGGGCAAGCTGATGATGTGGGTCTTCCTGTGCTCGGACGCCATGTCGTTCGCCGGGCTCCTGGCCGCGTACGGCGCGGTCCGCGTCTCCAGCCAGGACTGGCCGGTTCCGGCCCACGTGCTGGACGTGCCGCTCACCGCCTTCAACACCTTCGTGCTGATCTGCAGCAGCGTGTCGATGGTGTGGGGCCTGTCGGCGATCAAGCGCGGCGATCGGAAAGGATTGATCCGCTGGCTGCTGGTGACCATGCTGGGCGGGTCGATCTTCCTGGGAATCCAGGCGTTCGAATGGACGCACCTGATCACGAACGAGCATCATCCGCTGACGATCCAGTCGAGCCTGTTCGGCGCGACCTTCTTTATCCTGACCGGATTTCACGGCTGCCACGTCCTGTCGGGGGTCATCTACCTCGGCTGCATCGCCCTGCGCGCGATGCGAGGCGGCTACTCGCGCGAGGACAACAATCCGGTCGAGATCGTCGGGCTCTACTGGCACTTCGTCGACCTGATCTGGATCCTGGTCTTCACATTCGTCTACCTGATATAGAGGACGGGAGGAGTCGAGCCGTGACGCACCACGAAGCCGAACATGTGGAGCCGAAATACGGCATGGTCTGGGTGGCGCTCCTGGTCCTGACCCTGGTGGAGCTGTGGGTCGCCCAGTCCGGGATGCCGAAGGTCGGCGTGGTCATCGCCCTGTGCGCCCTGGCTCTCGTGAAGGCGGGGATGGTGGCGGCCTACTTCATGCACCTCAAGTTCGAGAAGTACGCCCTGATCCTGATCGTCCTGGTGCCCCTCCTGTTGTCGGGCATCCTTTATATAGGCCTGATGCCGGACTCCACCACCCACCCCCACTGGCTTCCTCCCCAGCAGTAGCCCGACGCCATCCCGGGCGGCGCGCGGCGCGGACCACACCCGCGGCCGTGGTGCTCTATGCCCGGGTACCCCGGCTGGGCGAGGTGAAGACCCGGCTCACGCCGCCGCTCAGCCGGTCGCAGGCGCTGCGGCTGCATCGGGCGCTCGTTGGAGACAGCGCGCGGATGGTGCGCTCCGCCGCCCGCCGCGCCGGCGCCGCCCCCTGGATCGCCTTCTCCGAACCGTGGGAGCCGCGCGCGGGGAGATCCTCGGGTTTCCTGCGCGGCGCCTTGCGCGGCTTCGCCCGCCTGCCGCAGCGCCGCGGCGACCTCGGCACACGCATGCTCCGGACCTGTCGCGATCTCCTGGGGCGGGGGGCGCCGTCGGTCGTCCTGGTCGGGAGCGACAGCCCGACGCTGCCGCGACAGCGCCTGGTCGAGGCGTTCCGGAGCCTGCGGCGCGGCGCCGACCTGGTGCTCGGTCCGGCGGAGGACGGCGGCTATTATCTGATCGGGGTCGCGGCCGCCCGCGCGGCGCTGTTCCGACGGATGCCGTGGGGAGGGCCTGCCGTGTTCGCCGCCACGCTGCGCCGGGCGCGGCGGCTCGGCCTGCGCATCGTGCTCCTTCCGCCCTGGTACGACTGCGACCGGCCGGCCGACCTGCCGCGCCTGCTCCGCTCCCTGCGCAGGAATCCCGGTCCGGCTCCGTGCACCGCGCGCCTCCTGGCCGAGTTCGAACGGGCGGGCCGGCTTCAGCCGACCTGAAGCATCCCGAGGCGGCCGGAGAATCGGCGCGCCAGATGATCGAGGAGGGCCCGCCTGGGCGCGCCCGGACGCACCCCCTCCACCGCCTCGCTGGCCGCGGCGCGGGCGTCCTCGAGCAGCGCGTGATCGCGCAGAATATCCCCCAGCCGGAGATCGGGAAGGCCCGACTGCCGGGTGCCGAAGAACTGGCCGGGGCCGCGGATCTCGAGATCCCGCCGCGCGATCTCGAAGCCGTCCTGTGTGGCGCACATCACCTCGAGGCGGCGGCGCGCCTCCTCGGTCGCGTCGCGGCCGGCCATCAGGACACAGAAGGATTCGTGCGCGCCGCGGCCGACGCGCCCCCGCAGCTGGTGCAGCTGCGACAGCCCGAAGCGCTCCGCCTGCTCGATCACCATGACGGTGGCGTTCGGCACGTCGATGCCGACCTCGATGACGGTGGTCGCCACCAGCACCGGGATT
>JAYUCR010000357.1:0-3729 GCA_043740165.1 Acidobacteriota bacterium
TGCGGAACCTCGACGAGATCGAGATCGGCGGCCATCGATTGCTCCTGCTCACCGGCCGCTACCGCGACCAGCGGAAGAACAGCTCCTTGTGATGGCGCGCTTGCGTCCGGCTGGTTCAGGCACAAGATTGTCATCCCAAGGTGCGGACCTGGACTGAAAACCACCGGGAAGCCGGCCACTCCTGGCGGCCCGCGCCCGCCTCGGGAGCGACATGGCGCGCTTGAGACGACCCTTCCTTGGCGCGCTGCTGGCCCTTCTGGCGGTCCTTGCCGGATCGGCCGCCCAATCGGAATTCGTCCTGGTCACGGCGGAGCACAACGGCGAATTTCCAGTCTCCTCCTACACCCTGCAGGAGGATGATTTTCGCCATCCACGACTGGCGCTCCTGAGAAGCCGCGAGAGGCTGGACGAGGTGGTCGCCCCGGCAGCGACGCAGTTCGGGAAGATCCTCCTGCTCCGAAGCTGGGTCAGGAGACAGTGGGAAGCGAGCGGGAGCTTCTACTACCCTCCCTGGGACGCCGTCGAGATCCTGGACCTGGCCCGGAAGCACGACAACCGGGGATTCTGCGCGCAGTACGCCATCGTCTTTCTCCAGGCGTGTCAGTCGCTGGGCATTCACGCCCGGTACGTCGATCTGCCGGGGCATTTCGTCGTGGCGGTCTGGTCGGACGACTACGATCGATGGGTCCTGATGGACCCGGCGAACGACCTCTACTACGAGAGGGACGGCTTCCCGATGAGGGGGCGCGACCTGCACAGCGCCTACGTGGAAAACGCCGTCGGCGGGATCGTGCAGGTCGATTCCGGAGGCCGGCGCAAGGCCGTGACCCGGAGCGACCTGGCGAACTTCCGCCTCTACTCGATCGACATGGCGGCGGATCAGATTTCAAGACCGGTCGAGGTGAAGGTCAACGGCCGCGCGAGCCAGCTGGTGCGCGCCAGCGACTACAAGACCTATCCAAGGTTCGGCAGGGACAACATGGTCGTCACCTCCGATTTTCTGGCGTGGAGGATCCAGGAGGCCGACGCGTCCTTCCCTCTCCGTCCGGAGACGAGGGATCCGGACGAGTTTCGCTACGCGCTCAATCAGACCATCATCTTCCTGGCCAACGAGCGCCTGGGCAAACGAATTCTCAAGCTCGCGCTCTTGAGCAGCAACAGCACAACCTTCCAGCGGTTCCTGATTCGTGCCGATGGGGGGACCGAATGGGTGCCGACCCCCTCCTCAACGGTCAAGTGGCTGCTGCATCCGGGAAGGAACGAGCTCTCCGCGCGCGTCGAGACCAGCTTCGGATGGAAAGGGAAGGTCAGCTCCCTCCGCGTGTTCTACAAGCCCCCGCTCTTCGAGTCGCTGCCCGCCTTCCGCGGCAACGTCGTCACCTTGCTCTGGCACGGGCCGGCCTGACAGGCCGCTATCTCTTGTGCCAATCCGCGAGCGCCGCCGCTTCGATCTCGGGCGTGATCGCGAACCCGGGCTTGCGGCGCCTCTCCTCCGGAACCGACGGCCACCACGCGAGCGTGTCGCGCAGCGTTTTCTCGAGGGGCGTGAACTGCAGGCCGGATTTGACCGCCCGGTCGCTGCGGATCGACATCATGCCGTCGTCCTTGCCCTGGAGCATCGCCCAGGGAATGGAGTACTCGATCCCGTGGGATTTCAGGAAGTCGTAGTCCTCCACGAACGTGAGCGTGGCGGCCGGGTTGAGCGTCTTGCGCGCCGCCTTGTAAAAGGCGGGTGCCGTCATCGGGGATCGCGGCCCCGCGACGTTGTAAATCCCGGATGGCGAGGTCTCCAGCAGGCGCAGCATGAACGCGGCAAGATCGCGCACGTCGATCCATTGCACCGGATCGTCGCGCCTCCCGGGAGCCAGCACCTCACCCCCCTTCTCGAATCGGACCGGCCAGTATGGGAAGCGGTCGGTCGTGTCTCCCGGCCCGACGATATACGACGGCCGGACGACCACTCCCCGATCACCAAATGTCTGCCCGACGGTCCGCTCGCAGCGCGCCTTGGAAACCCCGTACTTCTCGGATTCGTCCTGCTCGTCCGACACCTCGAGATGCGGCGCCGTCGATTCGTCCAGCCCGCGCTCGAGGTAGGGATAGTAGACGCCTGTCGATGACGTGAAGAGATAGCGGCCGGCCGCGTTTCTGAGCAGCTCCGCCGACTGCTTCACCCAGTCCGGGTTGGTGGCCGAGTCGTCGACGACGGCGTCCCACTTCTTCCCCTCCAGGGCGCCGAGCTTGCCGTTGCGATCGCCGACCAGGCGGATGACCGCGTCCGGGAGCTCGGGATTGCGGCGGCCGCGCGAGAAGATCGTCACGCGGTGCCCGCGCGACACCGCGAGGCGGACGAGGTGCGGTCCGATGAACCCCGTGCCGCCCAGGATGAGCAGGTCGAGCTTTTTCGCGGGCGCCGGCGCTGTGGCGCGGGCACCGGCCACAAGGAGATCAGCCGCCATGCCGGAGAGCAGCGCTCCGCCGGCGACGGCGCCGGCCACCAGGAATTCCCGCCGGCTGGAAAGGTGGGGGTCAACTCTTGTTCCCATGGCGGCCTCCTCCCGGTTCGATTCGGGATCGCATTCTCCGCCCGACCCACGGGGCCACGCAAGGCTTGACCGGGGAGGCGCCCTTTCCTACTCTCAATGCCGCACGGCCGCTCCGGGTGCCGCGGCGCGGCACGGATCGGAAGCGGGGCGGGTGAACACCGCGAAGGAGCGAGGATGGCGATTCGGGTGGGGATCAACGGCTTCGGAAGGATCGGGCGGCTCTTCCTGAGGGCCGCGAAAACCTCGGGGAAGGACTTCAACTTCACCGCGATCAACGATCTGGCGGAGGTCGGGCAGCTGGCGTTCCTGCTCCGCTACGACTCGATCCACGGTCCCTACCCGGGAAAGATCGATGTCGACGGGGAGGACCTGATCGTGGACGGGGATCGGATCCGCGTCCATCGGGTGTCCGACAAGCGCGAAGGGGACCCATTCCCGTTTCCCTGGAAGGACGTGGGCGCCGACGTCGTCGTGGAGGCGACGGGGATCTTCCGGCGGATCGCCGAGCTGGAGCGGCACCTCGCGGCCGGCGCGCGGAAAGTGATCCTGACGGTCCCCTGCAAGGACCCGCTGGAGGCGACGGTCGTGCTGGGTGTCAACGACGCGATCCTGAAGCCGCACCACCGGATCGTGTCGAACTCTTCCTGCACCACCAACTGCGCCGCCCCGGTCGCCAAGGTCCTGCAGGACCTGTACGGGATCCGGGAGGGGTTCCTGACGACGGTCCATGCCTACACCAACGACCAGCGGCTGTTCGACTACCCGCACAAGGACATGCGCCGGGGCCGCATGGCGGCGCTCAACATCGTCCCGACCTCCACCGGCGCGGCCAAGGCGCTCGGCCTGGTGATCCCCGCACTGAAGGGAAAGCTCGAAGGGCTGGCGTTCCGTGTGCCGGTCGCTTCCGGGTCGGTCGTCGACCTGACGGTCATCACCGAGCGGAAGCCGTCGGTGGAGGAGATTCACGCCGCGATGCGGAAAGCGGCCGATGGGCCGATGAAGGGGATCCTCCAGTTCACGCAGGACCCGATCGTCTCGGCCGACGTCATCGGCAATCCGCACTCGTCGATCTACGACAGCCTCCTCACCCAGGTCCCCCAGGCGGACATGGTCAAGGTGATCGCGTGGTACGACAACGAGTGGGGCTACGCGATGCGGGTCGCGGAGCTGGTGGAGAAGGTGG
>JAYUCR010000358.1:0-3703 GCA_043740165.1 Acidobacteriota bacterium
GTCCTGTACCGATGCCCCAGCCCTTCGAGCTGCGGCCGGAGCTCGAGATGATTGTAGATCTCGCCGTTGCAGGCGATCCAGGCGCTCTGATCCTCGTTCGCCATCGGCTGCTGGCCGCCCTTCGGATCGACGATCGCCAGCCGCCGATGACCCAGGCCGATCGGACCCTCGACGAGCAGTCCTTCCCCGTCGGGGCCGCGGTGGCGGAGCGTGTCCCGCATCCGCTTGAGACGCGCTTCCTCCACGCGCTCGCCCGGACGCAGCTTCAGGATGCCGACAATGCCGCACATGTTTTCTCAGAGCGATTCGAGGTACTGGACGAGATCGCTCTTCTCCCTGGCGCTCAGACCCAGCGTGAATAAGGTGTCGTAGTGGCTGACGACCAGGTCCAGGGTCGCGAACCGTCCGTCGTGGTAGAAGCCGCCCTTCTGGTGCGTCCACAGCCCCTTGAGCGGGGTCGTCCGGTAGCGCCGGTCGGGCGCCCGGCTCGACTGGAAGTCATCGATCCCGATCTCGGCCGGCGTGTGCAGGTTCCAGCCCGGCTCGGTGAAGATCGGCGGAACATGGCAGGAGGCGCATTGCGCCTTGCCGTTGAAGACGGATTCCCCGCGTGCCGCGGCCGCGGCGTCGAACGACCCCCTGGGCGGGCGCGGCGCTTCGAGGGCGAGCTGATAGAAGTGCAGCGCGGCGAGCCTCGGGGTCACCAGGTCGGGGTCGCTCTTCACGTGCCCGAACCCGTTCGCCGCCGCGATCGGGAACTGGATCGGGTCGTCCAGCCGGGGATCGAAGAAGATCCCCTGCCCGTGCATCTCCAGATTCGCCACGAAGGCGTTCCAGTAGGTCACCGATCCCCATCCGGTGTAGGTGTGCAGGTTGACGCCGGCCAGGCCGAAGGCCGGCGGCAGGAGCGTGGCGGCCGTCGCGCCGTCGGGGCGGAAGGCCTTGCCGTCCAGGAACAGCTCGGCGTCGAACTTCCCGGGGCCCCAGGAGGCCAGGACGGCCCGGACCGTCGCTTCATCGACTCCCAGGAGGTGGGCGACCGGCGTCACGTCGGGTGACAGACCCACGATGGCGCCGACATTGAGGTCGCGGTTCGCCCAGCCGTCGAGCCGGTGTCCGATCCCGGGGGCGAGAGAGTCGTCGACCGTGGAGTGGCACAGCGCGCACTGGATGCCGACCGACCTCAGGGCGCCGCCGCGATCGAAGAAGCCGGTCAGGCCGATGACGGCGTGCAGCTTCAAAAGCGCTATCGTGGTCTTCGGGCTCTCGAGATCGACGGCGCCCGCCTTGAGCTGGTCCTGGAGCGTCCTGGGGAGCGCGTCGACATCGACCTTGAGGCCGACGCTGAGCGCGGTCCTGGGCCCCACACCCGGGCCGACACCCCCGAGGGCGGCGCCGGCGATCGCCTGGTGAATCCGGAGGGCGTCTCCCCAGAAGTGCTCGTCCCCGAAGGTGTCGAACCGGAACGTTCGTCTTCCTTCATCGACCATCGCGCGCGCGTGGGCCACGACCGACCGATCCGCATCGCCCGCCCTGTCCCCGCCATCGGCAGCCCGGGCCGGGACTGGCCCGATTCCCCGGAGCCCGAAAGCCAGCCCCAGAAGAGACAGGACGATGACTGCGGAGAGCATTCTCGTGGGACGTGTCATGGGCTGTCTCCTTGACGGGATGGGGGTGGAAATAACCGGTCGTTGATGACGACGCCCTCTTCCTCGAATCGAAGCGTCTCCCGATTGCCGTCGCCGCCGTCCAGGACGAGCCCGGCCGGATGCCGGCCTTCCTGACGGAGAAGCGAGACCTCGGGAGGCGGGGCGGCCGCGCCTTCCGTCGGGATCAGAAGCGTGAAGATCCGGAGCGGGAGGCGTCCTGTCGCCGAAACGATCATCACGGGCGCCGGCCGGCGCTGCCCGTAGTCGGGAGAGACCCAGCCTTCGGCGATCCGGGTCGTCAGTCCGGCGTCCGAGAACGACCGGATCAGGAGCCCGCGGCCCTGGGGGCCGGTGGCGCGCACCCAGCCGTTCCATTCCTCCGCCAGAAGCGGAGCGAACTGAAACCGCGAATCGATGCGGTGCTCGGCCCTTCCGTCCAGGTCGTCCACGATGACGAGGTAGCGGGGCTTCAGGAACAGGATCCGGCGCCGGTGAACGACCGGATCGGGAAGGCGGCAATAAGCGCGGTGCTCGGCGTCGGCGAAACCGATGGCGTCGTCGGAGGCGAAGCGTCGCAGCCGCGCATGGGGCGTGGCCTGCCAGGCGAACGTGCCGGCCGGCGCGGCCTGCCCGACGCCGTCCACCGTCACGGTGCTGTGAGCCGCCGTGCCGCGGAACAGGTCACGCCAAGAGGGATCGGCCGCGTAACGGAAGGTTCCGGGATCGACGATGCAGGGCTCCCCGAACATGGCGCACTGAATGCTCAGGAGATCGGCGTGCGCGTGACCCGCGGCGGCGGCAGGGCCCAGCGGTCCGACATCGAAGATGACCTGGTGCTCGCGCGGCGCCCGGCCGCCGCGCATTACGACGTAGCCGCCGTCGCCAAAGAGTTCCTGGAGGGTGGCTTCCGGCGGGGCCGCCGCGATGGCGCGGAAGGCGGCTTCGCCCTCGGGGCCGAGGAGCCATCCCGTCTCCGGGGCCAGCCCGCCGGCCGCCCAGGCATATTCGGGCCGCCCGAAGAGCGCCGCCGCGGTCGAGAAGAGGCCGCGCACGTCGTTCGGAGCCCGACGGTGCAGCGGCAGGAGCCAGCCGCCGTCGCCGTCTCCCATGCTCGGCACCGTGCCGTCGGGGAGGGCGATCGCCATCAGGAAGTCGAGGGCCTTGCGGATTCTCGCCGGCACCGCCGGCGGGACGCGACGGCCGCAGCGCGACGCCAGCATCATGTAGTGCAGGTAGATTTCAATCGTGTAGCGCTGGTAGCAGGTCGACTGCTCGAAGTAGGTCCCATCGGGCAGCACCTGGCGCGCGATCTGCTCCACCAGGATCCGCTCGCCGGTGCTTCTCCAGCCCTCGGCCTCGGCGAGCTCGGGGAACTGGGTGCCGGCGTAGAACAGGCCGAGCGCTTCGCCGGTGAGATGGGTGTTGGGAGACGTGTAGTGCGACAGATAGCGCTCGATATGGGCCGCGTGGCTGCGGAGGCTCGCCCGGATCTCCGCGAACAGGTCCGGCGTCAGGGCGCGCGCATCGCGGAACAGGTGCAGGGCCCAGCACCAGGAGATCAGCCGCAGGGCGACCTCCAGGCTGCTGACCCAGTTGATGCCCCACCCCACGGGGTTGGCCGCCATCCATTCCCGGATCGACGACGCGAACATCTCGGCGTGCCGCTCGTCTGCGCTCAGGCGATAGGCCTGTCCCAGCGTGACGAGCCACTGGTGCCGGTTCAGCTCCCAGATCACCTTGGGGTCGCCCATCGTTTCCGGGTCGCGGAGATCGATCCGGCTCCAGTGAGCGAACCGTGTCCGCCGTCCCGAGACCGGGTCGAGATGCCAATCGATCGGATCGCCGAAGAAGAGCCCGCGATAGCCGAGGAGATCGAACCGTTTGCGGGTGATCGACCCGGCCGCCGCCACGAGCTGGGCGCGCGCCGCCGGCGAGGACCCTTTGCTTGCGGCGCCGATGAAAAACCGGCCCGGCGACTCCTCGTTGAACCGTGCGAGGGTGCGCCCCAGCGCCCGTTCCAGTTCGTCCCCCGGCTGCCTGGACGCGAGTGCGCC
>JAYUCR010000359.1:0-3694 GCA_043740165.1 Acidobacteriota bacterium
GGCGAAGCGCCAGCCGGGCGTCGTGGTGATCAGGATCCCCTCGGGCGGATCGGGGGAGAGGAGCGTCCGGGCGTCCGATCCTTCGCGCACGAGGATTTCCCGCGGCGCGAACGAGTGCAACTGCTCCAGGAGCGACTCGCGGGCCTCGGGACCGTGGTGCTCCGCGAGGCGGAAGTCACCCGTGGACAGATCGAGGACGGCGAAGCCGAAGCCGTCGCCCGAGGCCGCCGTCGCCACGGAGGCGATGAAGTTGGGAGCGCGCGGCTCCAGCGCTCCGGGGTCGGTCACCGTGCCGGGCGAGATCACCCGCGTGACGGCGCGCCGCACGAGCCCCTTGGCCTGGCGCGGGTCTTCGATCTGATCGCAGATGGCAACCCGGTGCCCCTGGCCGACGAGGCGCGTGATGTACCCTTCGGCCGCGTGGTAGGGCACGCCGCACATCGGCGCCTCCCCCTCGGTGCCGCGGCCGCGCGCCGTCAGGGTAAGCGACAGGGCGCGGCTCGCCAGAAGCGCGTCGTCGAAGAACATCTCGTAGAAGTCGCCGAGGCGGAACAGGAGAATCGCATCGGGATGCTCCGACTTCACCTCGCGGTACTGGCGGAGCATCGGCGTCAGGCTGTCCATGGATCTCCTTGACTTGGCAGCGGCCGGTCATTATAAAGCGGACGGTCGCCTAATCATGAGCCCTGACCCCCTGACTCTCGACGAAGGCCCGATCGCTCCCGAGGAACTGGACGAGGAAGACAAAGTCATGCTCGTCTTCTCCTACCTCTGGGTATTGGCGCTCGTGCCGTTCATGGTGACGCGGCGCGAGTACGTCCGCTGGCACGCCAAGCAGGGGCTCATTCTCTGCGGCATCGCCGGGTTTGTTTTTCTCGGCGTGATCGTGGTCGGCGCCATCCTCGCTACGCTGACCAAGGTGTTCGCCTGGCTGTTCGCGTTCGCCCTGTTCAATCTCATCCTGCTCTACATGGCGCTCGCCATCGTCTGCATGATCAAGGCGATGCGGGGCGAGCGCTGGGCGATCCCGTTCCTGGGCGATCTCGTTGAGCGGATCTGAAGCGCCGGCGCCGCGGCACCCCGGTGCCGCCGCCCCGGCCCGTTCCCCGGCGCACCCCTCGTGACCGACGCCCTGCAGGGGATGCTGATCGCCCACCCGATCGCCGGCCTTCTGCTGGTGGGGCTTCTGGCCTGGCTCGAGTACGTCTTCCCGCCGGCGCCGGGCGATTCCGCGATGCTCCTGGCCTGCTTCCTGGCCGGCACCGGGCTCCTGCCGATGACGGCGACGGTTCTGGCCTGCTTCCTGGGGAGCGTTGCGGGCGCCGTCACCGCCTACGCCCTGGGGGCGCGTCTCGGGCGGTCGTATTTCTTCCTGCGCTCCTCCTGGGCCCACGCGGAGCTGGCGCGCCTGGAGCGCGGGTTGCAGCGGTTCGGGGCGCGACTCCTCCTGGTGAACCGGTTCCTCCCGGGGATCCGCGGCGTGTTTCTGTATGGCGCCGGCATCGGCCGCCTGCCGCTGCGGCCGGTCCTGATCTATTCCAGCCTGAGCAACGCCTTGTGGGTGGCGCTCATCGCGTGGGCCGGGGCGAGCCTCGGGTCGTCATGGGACGACGTGCAGGTGGCCTTTCGCCGCTACGTCTGGGTGATCGGGATCGGGGTGGCGTTCTACGTGGTGGCCGGGGCGGTGCAGCGCCGCCGGCGGGTCCGGCTGGCCCGACAGGGGATGCCTAGCGCTTCGCCCGCAGACGAGCCTCGATCGACTTGAGGGCGGCGGCTCGATCGGGCTGATTCGGCCGCTGCTGCAGCGACTGCCGCAACGCGGCGGCCGCCTTCGGCAGATCCCCCTTCTGCTCGTACGCCTGCGCCATGGCATTGAGGAGCGCGACGCTGGGCGGCGCCGTCTTCGCGGCGTGCTCGAAGCTCTCGATCGCCTTGTCGATCTGGCCGCTCAGGGCGTTGACCACCCCCAGGTTATAGAGCGCGAGGGTGCTGTCCGGGCGCAGCTTCAGCGCTTCTTCATATTCCGCGCGCGCGTCGTCGAGCCGGTTCTGCTGCGCGCGCAGGCTGCCGAGGCTGACGTGGAACTCGGAGGTCTTCGGCGACAGGGCGATTGCGGCATTGAAGGCCGTCTCGGCCTTCTGCGCCTGCCCCTGGCGCATGTAGACCTGCCCGAGCCAGTCCTGGTGCACGGGAGAGTCCGGCTTTTTCGCCAGGCTGGCGGACAGGAGACGCTGCAGCCGGCCGAGGGCCTCGGGATCGCGGCTGGTCTGGTACATCAGGAACAGCCGGCTCATCGGCTCGAGCGCCGCCGGATCCAGGAAGAGGGCATCGAGGTACTGCTTCTCCGCCTCGGCCGCCTTGCCTTCCGATTCGAGGACGGCGCCCAGGGCGGCATGCAGCAGCGCCTCGTTCGGATGCGCCTTGAGCGAGGCTTCCGCCAGCTGCCGGGCCGACGCCGCGAACTTGCGGTTCAGGTCGTCGATGACGGCGTTGAACACCACCTGCGAGCCCGGCGCTCCCATCTCGAGACCGTCGTCCGAGATGCCGCGCGCGATGAGCTCGGCGGAAACCTGCTGCCCGATCCGGGTGCCGGCTCCCGGGGCCAGGATCTGATCCGAGTTCATGCCGTGCGCCGCGTCGCGTATCGCGTTGCGCACGGTCTCACCCAGGTAGGTCGCGGTGTCGCGGCCGCTGCGGCCGCGGTGGAACGTCAGGACATCTCCGGCAGCGATGTGCGCCGAGATGCGGCAGGGCAGCTTGAAGGTGGCGCTGTCGCGCGTCACGATCGCAATCGGCTCGTCGATCGCCAGCGGTGCGGTGTCGTAGTGATAGATGCGATGGTAGAGTGGCACCCTCAGATGAATGCCGGGGGCGAGCAGGACGGCGGCGCCCCCGGGGACCTCGCGCACGACGAGATCCCCACTCCCGACCCAGGTGGTGCCGAGGAAGATGACCAGGACGAGGACGACGACCAGGATCAAGCGACGCATGTTCGGGAGATCTCCGGTGCCTGGAGCGGAGGCGATGGCGCACCGCCTGCCGGCGCAAACGGCCGCGAAGTGTAACGCGGGGCCCGGCGGGTGTCAACGAATCCGGGCCGGCCTCCTCCTTCCCGCGGGCCTGGCCATAGCACTTCTTGCCGCGGAACAACCCGTTCCCGCCGCGTCGGGGACCGCGGCCGGATCGCCGGCGGCGGCAGCGCGCGCGATCACGACGCGGCTGAACGCGGTGCGCGGGCTGACGGCTCAGTTCACGCAGACGCTCGAATCGAGCGCTTTGCCCGGGCCGCAGATCGAGGAGGGCACCCTGACACTGCAGCGTCCCGGCCGCATGCGCTGGGACTACCGGCGCCCGGCCGGCAAGCTGGCGGTGGCCGACGGCACCCGATCCTGGCTCTATCTCCCCGACGACCGTCAGGTGCTGGTCGGGTCGCTGCAGGCTTCCGGGCAGAGCCAGGGGATCGGTATCTTGTTGGCCGACCGGATCGATCTCGCCGCCGAATTCAGAGCCGAGTGGGGCGTGCCGCGCGAGCGGCGCCTGCCGCCGCCGCTCCTGCTGCGCCCGCTTTCGCCGAAGGCCGAATACGACCACCTGCTCCTCGAAACCGACCCGGGCGGATTCCCGGTGCTCCTCGCGATCATCGACGCGCTGGGCGGCAGCGTGACCTACCGGTTCACCGATCTGCGGTTCGACG
>JAYUCR010000360.1:0-8970 GCA_043740165.1 Acidobacteriota bacterium
GCCTTGGCGTTCTTGTCCATGTCACAGGCGAAGGCCAGCGGGCCGGCCATCAGGGCGACAACAGCGAATGCCGCAGCGAATCTCTTCATGGAAACGACCTCCTTGAGGGAACTGGCGGGGAGTCTACGGTCAGAACGGGATGGAGTCAAACGGAACCCGCCGTCCGGTGCGGCCTTCAGCGCGGGCGGGTGTCCTTCACCACGGCCCCCCCCTTCATGACGAACGGCACCGATTCCAGGAGGTGGAGGTCCTTCAGGGGATCGCCGGGCACCGCCACGAGGTCGGCGAAGTGCTCCGGGGCGAGGGCGCCGACCCGATCCCCCCACCCCATGAGTGTGGCCGCCACCGAAGTGGCCGAGCGGATCGCCTCCATCGGAGTCATCCCGAGCCAGTCCTGCATCAGGGCGAACTGCCGCCCGTTCTCGCCATGGGGATAGACCGCCGAATCGGTGCCGAAGGCGATCTTCACCCCCGCCTCGCGCGCCCGCCGGATGCTCGCCGGCCAGACCTTGTGCGCCTCCTTCTCCTTCTCGACGTACTCCGCCGGCCAATTGATGCTGCCGGCCTGGCCGCTGATGTACAGGTCGTCGTAGAGATCGGGGACAAGGTAGGTTCCGCGCTTCTTCATCTCACGGATCGCTTCGTCGTCGATGAACGAGCCGTGCTCGATCGAGGCCACGCCGGCGCGCGACGCCTCGCGGATCGAGAGCGCGCCGTGCGCGTGGGCGGCGACCCGAAGCCCCGCCTTCCCCGCCTCCTGCACGGCGGCCCGGATCTCCTCCTCGTTGAACTGCGGCGTCGCCGGGGTGTTGCCGATAGCGAGGAAAGCGCCCGAGACGATCATCTTGATCAGGTCGACGCGGTGGGCGATCCCCTGGCGCACCACGCGGCGGATCTCGTCCGGGCCGGTGGCGACGCCGAAGCGGGCGTATGTGGGGATCGTGAACTCGGGCGCGAAGGAGTTCAGCTCGCCGCCGCCGCCCGGTATGGTGACGTAGAAGCCGGCGACCTGCATGCGCGGTCCCACGATGTCGCCGCGGTTGATGGCGTCGCGCAGCGCCACGTCGATGAAGGCGTGGTAGGTGCCAACGTCGCGCACCGTGGTGAAGCCGGCCTCGATCGTGCGGCGGGCGTTCTCGATGCTCAGGAACGCCTTGTCGGCGGCCGATCGGCGCAGGAAATTGGCCTCGTCGTAATCGTCCTCCGGGCGCTCGGTGACGTGCGTGTGGCAGTCGATGAATCCGGGGAGGCAGGTGTAGCCGGAGAGATCGATCACCTCGGCCCCGGCCGGGGTCGGGCCTGGCGCACCGGTGCCGGGTGCGCCGCCGACCCGGCTGATCCGTTCCCCATCGATGAAGAGCGTCACGTCGCGCCCGACGGCGTCCGAGATCCCGTCGATCAGGCGGCCGCAATGGATCACGACCAGGTGCGCCGGAGGGGCGTCGGCCGCGCGCGCCGGCGTGCCCGGCAGCCAGGCCAGGCAGGCGAGTGCCAGGACGAGCGCCAGAGCGATGGGCCGGCGGCCGGGCGCGGGTCCGAGGCTTGCGGGCCGGAGTGGGAGAAGGTCGCGGCGCATCATGGCCGCTGATTGTAGATCAGCCGGCGGCGCGGGCAGCGCGGGCGGGCGTCGCCGCGGGTGGCGCACCCTCCGTCCCGGCGGTGGCGTTCCTGCTCAGAGCCGCGGCCACCATCCGGGCCAGGGCGTCGATGTCATAGGGCTTCTGGAGATAATCGAGCGCCCCTTCGTCGAGCACCTCGCCGGCGCTGCTCTCGGAGGAAAAGCCGCTGCTGATCACGACGCGCACGCCGGGGTCCTGCTGGCGCATGCGCCGGAAGCATTCCAGCCCGCCCATCACCGGCATCGTCAGGTCGAGCAGCACCAGGCGAATCGAAGCCTGGTGCTCGCGGAACACCCGGAGCGCCTCCTCCCCGTTGCGCGCCGTGAGGACGCGATGGCCATGCATCTCGAGAACGTCGCGCGCCAGTGCCAGGACGGTCGATTCGTCGTCCACCACCAGGATGGTGGCCGGGCCCGCCGGCGCGGCGGCGGCCGGCAAAGCGAACGGCACCGCCATCGGTTTCGGAGGCGCGGCCGCCTCGACCTCCGGCGGCACGTCCCAGGCGGGCAGGAAGACAGTGAAGCAGGTGCCGCGCGGCAAGGCGCCCGCCGCCTCGATCCATCCCTGGTATCCCTGGACCAGCCCGTACGCCGTGGAGAGGCCGAGGCCTGCGCCGCCGGACATCTTCTTGGTCGTGACGAACGGCTCGAACAGCCGGCCGCGGATCTCCGGAGAAAGGCCGGATCCGGTGTCGGTCACGCTCAGCGCGACGAACCGGCCGGGACGGGCATCGGGTCGGCCGCGGCAATCCTCCGGCCGGATCACCAGGTTGGCGAGGCCGACGGTCAGCCGGCCGCCGAACGGCATGGCGTCGCGCGCGTTGGCGCACAGTGCGGAGAGCGTCTGCTCGATGTGCGGCAGATCGACCGCGGTGGTCCAGAGATCGTCCGCCGCCCCGAAGCTCAGCTCGATGCCGGGAGGGAGCGAGCCACGCAAAGCGCCGATCGCCCCGACGAGCGTCCGGCCGAGACTGGCCGCTGCCGGCCGTGTGGCGGTCCGTCCGCTGAAGGTCAGGAGCCGGGAGGTCAGGTCGGCGGCGCGTGTCGCCGAGTTCTCGATGGCGGCCAGCTGGCGCCGTATCGGATCGCCCGGACCGACGCGATCGAGGAGCAGCCTGGTGTAGCCGAGGATGCCGGTGAGCAGATTATTGAAGTCGTGCGCCATGGCGCCCGCCAGGCTGGCCACGCTCTCCATCCGCTGCGCCCGCCGGAGAAGCTCGTCCTTGCGCCGCAGCTCCTCCGTCAGCCGCTCGACCTCTTCGATCAGCTGCGCCATCTCGCGCGGCCCGCGTGAGCGGGGTGGTGTTCCGGTCCTGCCCTGGGCCAAGGCGCGCACGTAAGCGGTCAGCTCGAGGATGGGGCCGACCAGCAATCGATGCACAAGGTTGCGCTTCACAGCGGCTTCCTCTTCCGGTCCATGCGATGCGCGTCAAGCCACTGACGGCGCAGAGGCTCCCACGAATAAGAAGCTAGGGATCGACGGCGTCGAGTCAAGGCGGCGCGCCCGAATTGTGGCGGGCGCGAGAGTGGCGCCTCCCCGTATACTCCGGGGCATGGCGAAGTTCCTCGATGCACGCCTCCCCGCGCTCGCGGAGGCGGTGCGCGCCGCCGGCGGGCGGGCGTTCCTGGTCGGCGGATGGGTGCGCGAGCGGGTGGCGCTGCGCCAGCGCGGCTCCGACGCTCTGCCGGAGGCGCAGGAATACGACCTCGAGGTGTACGGGTTGCCGCCCGAGCGCCTGCTCGGCGTGCTGCGGCGGTTCGGGCAGGTGAACCTGGTGGGCGAATCGTTCGCGGTCTACAAGATCTCGGGAAAAGGCCCGGACGACGCTCCCCTTCCCGCCATCGACGTCAGCCTGCCGCGGCGCGACACGCGCGTGGCGGCCGGTCACCGCGGCTTCGCGGTGCAGGGCGAGCCGAACCTGTCCTTCGAGGAGGCGACGCGGCGGCGCGACTTCACCGTCAACGCCATGATGTTCGACCCGCTCACCGGCGAGACTCTCGATCTCCGGGGCGGCGCCGACGATCTGCGCGCCGGCCTGCTGCGCGCCGTCGACCCGCGCACCTTCGTCGAGGATTCGCTCCGCGTCCTGCGGGCCGCGCAATTCGCCGCCCGGCTCGAGTTCGACGTGGAGGAGAAGACCGCCGAGCTGTGCCGCGGCATCGATCTGGCCGATCTGCCGGCGGAGCGGGTGTGGGGCGAGATCGAGAAGCTGCTGATGAAGGCCAGGCACCCGTCGCGCGGGCTCGACTGGGCCCTGCGCCTCGGGATCGTCCCGCGCCTGTTCCCGGAGCTGCAGGCTCTCATCGGCTGCCAGCAGGAGCCGGAATGGCATCCCGAAGGGGACGTCTGGGTGCACACCCTGATGGCGATCGACCAGGCGCGCGGCGCCATCGACGACCTGCCGTACGAGAAGGGGCTGACGGTGATGCTGGCGGTCCTCTGCCACGATTTCGGGAAGCCCGCGACCACGGCGGTGGTCGACGGGCGCATCCGGTCGTACGACCACGAGGAGGCCGGCGTGGCGCCGACCCTCGCCTTCCTCGACCGCATGCAGATTTTCACCCTGCACGGATACGACGTGCGCGCCCAGGTGGTGGCCCAGGTCGCGTCCCACCTGACCCCCAGCCACTACCACAAGAACCGCGACAACGTCGGTGACGGCGCGTTCCGCCGTCTTGCCCGCCGGCTCGAGCCGGAGCTGCTCTACCGGGTATCGCGGGCCGACTGCCTCGGCCGCACCGGGGACTTCTCCACCGCGGCGCAGGAGTGGTTCCTCGAGCGGGTGCGCACGCTGGGTGTCGAGGAGAAAGCCCCGCAGCCGATCCTGCTCGGCCGGCACCTCCTGGAGATGGGATTGAAGCCGGGGCCGGAGATCGGGCGGATCACCCGCGCCGTTTACGAGATGCAGCTCGACGGACGGGTCAGCGACCTGGAGGAGGCGCGGCGCGCCGCGCGCGCGCTGCTGCCGGCCTGACCCGCTTCGGCGACGCCGCGCGCAGCTCCTTGAACAGCGCGTCGATGCGCGCCAGTCCGGCCAGCATCGCGCCGCTGTCGCCGCCGTATCCGAAGCCGATGCGCACGTGCCGGCCGACACCCAGCTGATCGCCCGGCACGATCAGCACCGACTTCTCGGTCCGCAGGCGCTCGCAGAGCCGCAGCGAGCCCAGCGGAAGGGCGTAGCGCACGAACGCGATCGCGCCGGCTTTCGGCGGAATGCAGGACAGGAACTCGCCGCGCTCCCGGATCCAGCTCTCGAGGGCCGGCCAGTTGCGCCGCATGATGCCGCGCGTGCGCTCGAAAATCGCGTCGCGACGCGCCGGCTCCATGGCGCGCCGCGCCAGGACGTCGGACAGCATCCCCGGGGCGATCGTCGTGTAGTCGCGGTACGACCAGGTCGTGTCGACGGCGCGCGCCGGCCCGACCACCCAGCCGATGCGCAGCCCCGGCAGGCCGAACGCCTTCGACAGTCCGGAGGTGATCACGACGCGGTCGTAGCGCCCCCAGAAGGTCGGCGTCGTCGGGCCCGACATCTCGGCGCCGCGGTAGATCTCGTCGGCGACGATCCAGGCGCGCGCGCGCCGCGCCGCCTTCACCACCTCGTTCATCTCGTCCTCGGACAGGATGCCGCCGGTCGGGTTGTTCGGATTGGTGACCAGGATCACCTTGGTCTTCCGGGAGACGGCCCGGTGCAGCCCCTCGAGGTCCAGCCCCCAGCGCTTGCCGCGCGCCCCGTCGGGGCGCTCGATCATGTGAAAGGGATCGGCATGCCCGGCGAAGGCCCGCGACAGTCCCCAGGTCTGGAGGTAGTTGGGAAGCATGCAGGCGACGCGGTCCCCTTTTTCGAGGAGCGACCAGAAGGTGGTGTAGTTGGCCTCCGACCCGCCGTTCGTGACCAGCACGTTGGCGCGCGTGGCGCCGGGGTAGAAGAGGGCGATCCGATCGCGCAGCTCCTCGCTGCCGTTCGACTGGCAGTAGCCGAGCGGCGTCTTCAGCAGGGCGGCGCGGTCGCTCGTCTCCGGCAGCAGGTCTTCCGGCCGCATCGGGTCGACCCCGCTCTCGGAGAGGTTGAACTCGACGTAGTTCTCGTAGCGGGACTGCATCCGCTCCATGCGGAACGGCTCGATGCGCATCGCGGCCTCCTGGGGAAAGAAACCGGGCGAGTCTACCAGACCCCGGACGTTGTACCCTCTCCCGCGATGACCTCTGAGATCCTGCTCCTCCGCGAACCCGACATCCGCGCGCTCCTCGATCCGGCGGCCTGCCTGGCGGCCGTCGAGGCGGCGTTCGCCGCCTACAGCACCGGGAAGGCGGAGCTGCCGGCGGTGATCCAGCTCGCCGTGCCGGAAGCGCGCGGCGAGATCCACGTCAAGGCGGGGCACCTGCACGGCGGCGCGCAGTACGTCGTGAAGATCGCCTCCGGCTTCCCGGGGAACGCAGCGAGAGGCCTGCCGGCGAACGGCGGGATGGTGCTGGCGTTCGACGCGCGCACGGGGCTCCCGGCCGCGATCCTCCTCGACAACGGGTACATCACCGATCTGCGCACCGGCATCGCCGGAGCGGTCGCGGCGAAGCACCTGAGCCGGCAGGATGCCGCCGTGGTCGCGGTCCTGGGGACAGGCTCGCAGGCGCGGCACCAGGTGCGCGCCCTGGCGCTCGTCCGGCCGTTATCCTCCGTGCGCATCTGGGGCCGGCGCGTCGAGATGGCGCGCGCCTGCGCCGACGAGCTCGCGGCCGATCCGGCGCTCCTCGGGAGGTGTCGCTTCACCGCCGTCGCGTCGGCGGAAGCGGCCGTCGCGGGCGCCGACATCGTGGTCACCGCGACCGCCAGCCGGGCGCCGCTGCTGCGCGCCGCCTGGCTCGTTCCCGGCGTGCACGTGACGGCGGTCGGATCCGACCAGTCGGACAAGCAGGAGCTGGAGCCGGAATGCCTGGCGCGCGCCGATCGGCTGGTGGCCGACAGCCGGCCGCAATGCCTGCGCCTGGGTGAGATCCACCACGCGGTCGCCGCCGGACTCCTCCAGGAGGGGGAGATCGACGCCGAGCTGGGCGAGATCGTCGCCGGACTGCGGCCGGGACGTCGCGAGGCCTCCGAGATCACGATCTGCGACCTGACCGGCGTCGGCGTGCAGGACGTCGCGGCGGCGCAGGTCGTGCTGGATCGCGCCTCGGCCTCCGGCCTGGGCGAAAGGATCCGGTTGTGAGGCGCCGGTCGGTCCGCGTCGGGCTGCTCGGTGGGGCGCTCCTCAGCGGGGGACTGCTGTTGGGCGCAACTCCCGCGCCGGCGGCGGGCCCCCGGCCGGCCGCGGCACCACCGGCGCGTCTCGATGCCCGCCGCGTCGACACCATCTTCCAGGAGTACGCGAAGCAGGGGTCGCCGGGCTGCGCGGTCGGCGTGGCGATCGGCACGCAGCTCCTGTTCGCGCGCGGGTATGGCATGGCCAGCCTGGAGCACGACACACCCAACACGCGGGCGACCGTCTTCGACATCGGGTCGACCTCGAAGCAGTTCACGGCGGCGGCGATCGTGCTCCTGGCGCACGAGGGGCGCCTGGCGCTCGACGACGACATCCGCGAGGTTCTCCCGGAGATCCCGGACTACGGATCGCGGATCACGATCCGGCATCTGCTGACGCACACGAGCGGGCTGCGCGATTACACCGATCTGCTGTCGCTCGCCGGCAAGCGCGACGAGGACGTCACCACCAGCGCCGACGCCATCGCGATCCTGACGCGGCAGAAAGGCCTCAACTTTCCGCCGGGAACGGAGTATCGCTACTGCAACACCGGCTATTTCCTGGCCTCGATCCTCGTCGAGCGGGTCTCGAAGAACTCGCTGCGCGCCTTCGCCCGCGATCGGATCTTCGCCCCCCTCGGGATGCGCCACACGCGCTTCTTCGACGACCACACCGAGGTGGTGCCCGGGCGGGCCACCGGATACGCACCGCGCCAGGGCGGCGGCTTCCAGGTGGCGATGTCCGACTGGGAGCAGGTGGGCGACGGCGGCGTGCAGACGTCGATCGAGGATCTGACGCTCTGGGCCGCCAACCTCGGCTCCGGCACCGTGGGGGGCCGGTCGATGATCGAAACGATGACGACTCCTGCCCGCCTGTCCGACGGCGCCCCGCTCGACTACGGTCTCGGCCTGACGCTCGACTCCTATCGCGGTCTCAAGGTGATCGAGCATGGCGGCGCCTGGGCGGGGTATCGCGCCATGCTGATGCGCTTCCCGGAGAGCGACCTGTCCGTCCTGACGTTGTGCAACATCGGGTCGGCCGACACGGAGACGCTTTCGAGAGCGGTCGCCGACGAAGCGTTGCGCGCTCTCGGCGTCGCCGCGCCACCGGCCCCCTCTCCGAAGGCCCCGCAAGGCGCCGCGGAGGACCTGGGACGATTCGCCGGCCTGTACGTGAACGAGCATCTCGGCGAGACCCTGCAGATTCTCGCGACCGGCGGCTTGCTTCAGATAGAAGACTCGGGCCAGAGCATCGCCCTGGCGGAGGTCGGAGCGGCGCGCGACGCGACGACGGAGAGCCGCGAAGGGCCGCGCTTCAAGACGGTCGACGGCGAGCGGGAGATCGCCTTCAGGAAGGATGGGACGGAGGCGTCGGTCTCGAGCTGGCGCACGGGCGGACACCCCGCCGCCTTCCTGCGCGCCCGGGCCGTCGGGGCCGTCTCCCGCGATGGCTGCGCCGGCGTCTACGACAGCGACGAGCTGGGACCGGCCTGGACGGTCGCGGATCAGGACGGCCGCCTCGCGCTGCGCTGGCCGGGCGGCGACGACGAGCCGCTCGTGCCGCTGCTGCCCGATCTCTTCGATTCGGGATTCGGCGTCGTCCGATTCGTCCGCGATCCCGCCGGCCACGTCGCGGCGCTCGCGTTCACCGATCGCGGTGTCGTCAACCTGATGCTCCGAAAGCGGGGTGTATAATGCCGCCCATGTCGTCGGAAGTGGCGTTCGAATACGTCGTGCGCACGCGACAGATGACCGATGAGACCTACCTCATCGAGGTCGAGAAGGCGCCCGGACATTGGATCGCCGTGGTGCGCCTGCCGGACGGCTCCACCTGGAACATGGATCGATTCGATCAGCGCGCTCCGGCTCTCGCCAAGCAGTGGGTTGGAGGGACGGCGGCGGCGGCGGCCGACTACGCGGCGCGCATCCTGGCCAATTATTTCGCGAACGAGGGGATGGAGGTCGTGCGTCGCACCTACCGGCTGGAGGTCTAGGAGCCTGTCCGAGTATTGGCATGGGCCGCGCGCATGGGGCTTGCGCGTCCCAGGCGAGGCGCGAGGAGGAATCGATGTGGGTGCATCGATGACGACGAGTAACGAAGCATGGGGCCGCAATCCC
>JAYUCR010000361.1:0-3687 GCA_043740165.1 Acidobacteriota bacterium
TCCGCGGTTTCTTCGAGGCTGCCCGTCGACATCGGCTCCCTACCTTTGGCATCGATTGCGGACCCCGGACGGGGTTTCGGTACATTCGTCGCCGCGACAACTATGCAGCCTCGCGCTTGGCGGGCCTGATCGAGAGCCTGCCCGAAGCCCGTGCCGTCGTCGTCATAGGTGAGTCCCACCTCGCCCGAAACCACTTGCCGATGAAGGTCACCGAGCGGCTGAAGCGTCGCGGGCTGGAAAAGCGCGGCCTGATCGTGCTCCAGAACCTGGAACAGGTTTATTGGAGCCTGGCGGCCGACGGTCATCGGGATGTCGATGTCGTGCGACTGGCTCCCGACGCATACTGCCAGTTCAACGCCAGCCCGATTGCCAAGTACGAGGCATACCGGCGCACGATTGAGCTGTGGCGCGATGAGGACGAGCACGACGGTGGGGTCGACCTGACCTCCACCGTTCACGGCACGATCGACATGATTCTCAAATTCCTTGGGATAGACAGATTCAGCCGCGTCAAAGCGCAAAGCCACACTCTGGAGCCTCTCGTCGACCTGTATCCGGAGGTTTACTCGGGACTTGAGATCGATGACCTGAAGTCCCTGCTGCGTGGAGCGCACTTTTCCAGCGAGGAATCGGAGGAGGTGCTGGGTCACGTCGCGCGTGACGGGTCGTGCTATGTCCCGCGCATTAATGCCGTGATCATTGGCGTTCTCAATATGGCGCATGCGGGGGAGGAGGCGGCGCACTTCGTGAACCTGGCCCTGAAAGGGGAAATCCAGGATGACGCGCCGCGCGCCATGCCGCAGCATGATCTGTTCTACAGCGGAGTGATCGAGGAAGCACTGGGGTTTTTCGGTTCGAAGGTGGTCGATCCAGGACGGAATCACTTTTTCGAGACGCAGTTCTATCAATTTTATCGCAAGGATCCGGCGACCATCGAAGCCCAGACCCCTTATACGTACGCTGAATTCACGACCATCATCAACTTCATTCTGTTGCACAAGAAGTTCGAGCAATCGTACGAGCAGTACGGGGAAGTTCCGGAAGAGATTCTGGCCGGCATTCGTGCCGAGCCTCAGCGCGCCAATATTCTTGTGCATGAACTTGGCTATTTTCTGGGGCAGCAGTTGCATGATGCCTACCGGGCCGGGATCCTCAGCCGGCGCGAGATGCAGGCGTTATTCCGCCAATCGTTCCAGGAGACGGGGAGCGCGCTGGAGACTTATCTCGATCTGACCCGCAAGGTGGCCCCTGTCGTCCACGGCGGGTAACGCGAGGTGGCGCCTGCGTGACCCGAAGGACCGGGGCGCAAGGTCAGTGATCGACCGCGGGGAGGGTGCCACGCGCCTGGCCCATGGCGCGACCCATGCCGATGGGGATGCCGTAAGCGCGCATGCGCCGGTAGAGCTTGGGCCGGCTCCAGCCGATGAATCGTGCCGCGCGCGTCTTGTCACCTTCGAAGTTGAAGAGAGCTTTTTCTATCAGGAGCTGCTCGCCTGCCTTGCCCTCGGCGGAATAGTGGGGCGGCTCCTCGGTGATCATCATGTGCCGGATACGGTCCGGAAGATCGAAAGCGTCGATGCGCAGCCCGTCTCCCAGAGCGACCGCGCGCTGGACGACGTTTTCGAGTTCGCGGATGTTGCCCGGCCATTCATATCCCCGCAGCAGCTCCATCGCCCCGGGCGAGCACTCCTTGCGGGGCAGCCCGGTGTCGACCGCGATCCGCTCGAGAAAGTGGCCGACGAGCGCCGGGACGTCGGCGCGGCGCTCCCTCAAGGGAGGGAGTTGTACGGTGATCACGTTCATGCGATAGAAGAGGTCTTCGCGAAAGCTGGCATTCTTGATCAGGGCGCGCAGATTGCGGTGGGTCGCGGAGATGAGGCGCACGTCGATCCGAATCGTGGACTTGCCCCCCACGGGGCGGATCTCGCGCTCCTGCAGCGCTCGAAGCAGCTTGCTCTGCATGCGTAGGCTCATGTCCCCAATCTCGTCCAGGAACAGCACGCCTCCGCTGGCCAGCTCGAGAATCCCCTTCCGGTCGCGATCCGCGCCGGTGAACGCCCCACGGACATGTCCGAACAGTTCGGATTCGAGCAGGCTCTCGGTCAGCGCGGAACAGTTCTCGGAGAAGAAACGGTGGCCGGCCCGGGCCGAGCGCTCATGGATGGCCCGGGCGACCAGTTCCTTCCCGGTGCCGCTCTCTCCCTGGATGAGCACCGGAAGGGTGCAGGCCGCCGCTTTGTCGATCAGTTCGTGCACCCGACGCACTCCCTCGGTCGATCCGACGATCCCGTGCGACCCGGCAGGGGGAGGGGTGACCTCCGCCCGCGTCGGCGGGTCGTCGTGCCGTCGCAGGAAGGGAACTTCTGCGCCCGGGATGTCGGGCGATGCGAGGCGTCCTACCGCAGCGGCTTCGGACGTTCCCGAGGAGAACACCACCGCGGGCTCGGCACGCACCGGAAGGCCGTACATCATGCCGGTGTTGATCGAGTGGATGATGCGCTTGGCGGCTTCCTCGAGCATCTGGAGGTCCGCCAGGTTCATCAGCGATTCCGTGGATTCATGCTTTTCGGCCAGGGTGCGCGCCTGCCCACCGAGCCGGCGCAGGTCGTTCAGCCATGCCCCGAGGTCCAGACGCTTGACGGGAGGGACGGTCATCAATCGGCGCTCCTTCCGCCGGCGCGATCGCCGGCAGGGAGGCGCAGAGCAACCGCGGTACCAGAGGCATGAGGCAGCCGCCGTCGCTCCAGGGCGCTCTTCCAAGTCGCTGATGAGGCGGCAGGTTACGGCCGCGGGCCCGACGGGTGACGCTGGGTGTCAGGGTGGGACCTCGATGAGGGCTGTCACACTGTGATAATCGTGACTGTCACGTGTCACACAGTATGACACCTCGCCCGCCCTTAGCTGATCTCCGAGCGTTACTCGGAGCGTTACGGCGGGAACGTGAGGTCGTCGAGATTGAGACCGAGGTGGACCCCCGGCTGGAAATCGCCGAGATCCACCGCCGAGTGATAGCCGCCGGTGGGCCCGCGCTTGTCTTTCGGCGCGTCCGGGGAAGCGCCATCCCGGTCGTGACGAACCTGTTCGGCAGCGGGCATCGGGTCGAGATCGCATTCGGCACGATGTCCAGGGAGATCCTGGCCCGTGCCGCCGAGCTTCCCCGCACTCTGCTCCCACCCTCACCCCGCCGCCTCTGGGCGCAACGCGATCTGTTCCGGCGACTCTGGCGTATGGGCACCCGCACCCGTGTCTCGGGGCCGGTGATGGATGCCGTGGATCGCCCGGCGCGAATCACCCGGCTGCCCGCTCTCACCACCTGGCCGGAAGACGCCGGGCCCTTCATCACTCTCGGGCAGGTCTACACCGAGGACCCCAACGGCCGGGGGCACAACCTCGGTCTCTACCGGCTTCAGGTGTACGACGACAGCACGACCGGCATGCACTGGCAAATCGGCAAGGGGGGGGGATTTCATCACGCGGCCGCGGAAGCGCGCGGCGAGCGCCTTCCGGCCGCCGTCTTCCTGGGTGGCCCCCCGGCGCTGCTGCTGGCGGCTGTCGCGCCCCTGCCAGAGAATGTGCCCGAGCTGCTGCTGGCATCTCTCGTGATGGGAAGCAGGCTGCCGATGACGCGGGCCCCCGGCTTTCCCCTGCCTCTCGTTGCCGACGCGGAATTCGCCCTGCTCGGCCATG
>JAYUCR010000362.1:0-3678 GCA_043740165.1 Acidobacteriota bacterium
CCGGCGACGGGAACCGCGGGGGCGTGATCCCCCCCCATGGCGTCGATGGCTATCGGTCGTTCCATCGCCTCGCGCTTCCGGGCCGTGCCACAGGCACGACGCCCGGACGGTCTCCTAGACCTCGTTGACTTCGATGACCTCCCGCCCTTTGTAATACCCGCAATGGGGGCAGACGCGATGCGGCATCCGCGACTCATCGCAGTGCGTGCAGCGGGAGAGAGCGGGGCGGCTGAGGTGATCGTGCGCCCGGCGCTTATCGCGGCGGGCCCTGGAGTGGCGTCGTTTAGGATTCGGCATGGTCTCGGTTCCCGTCAGGTCGTTTTGAGCTTCTTGAGAGCGGCAAAACGCGGATCCACTTCCTGTTCCACGGAGCAGCCGCAGGCTTCGGCATTCCGATTCGCCCCGCACTGCGGGCACAACCCGCGGCAATCCTCCCGGCAAAGCGGCTTGAGGGGCAATCCGAGCAGGATCTGCTCCCCGAGGAGTGCGTCCAGATCGATCCGGGCGCCGTCGTAATGCACCTCCGTGATGCTTTCCTCATCGACACGACTCTCGCCCTTCTCGACCTTCTCCGGCTCCGCCGTATACAGGAGATCGAAGTGCAGGTCGAGCGGCAGTGCGTACAACTCAAGGCAGCGGCTGCAGGATAACTCACCCACCACCTGGATGTCGCCGGCAAAGGCGACGCGCGTTTCTTCCTTGTGTAGCTCGCCGCGCAGATACACGGGTCCGAGCCGAACCTCGTCCTCGACTTTGCCGGCTGGCGGAAGGGCGTAGGAGATGGTTCGTTCGAAGGAAATCCCGTCGGAATCTATCTCCTTTGTTTCTATATACATGGCGATGGATCCCGCAGGACCGGCGAATTATATCACGGGGGACACCTCTGTCAATCGCCGGGGAACACCGGAGCCGGGCGGTCAGCTCTTGAGGGGCGGGAGGCTCTTGAGCGCTTCCTGGGCGGCTTCGTGCGAGGGGACGATCTCGAGCGCCTTCTCGAAATGCTTGCGTGCCTTGCCGAAGAGGTTGTTCTGCCGGTAGAACTCCCCCAGCAGAACCCAGTGGGCCGGGTTGAAGGCATCGAGCTCGGCGGCGCGGAGCAGCGCGGCCTCGGCGCGCCGCTGCCATCGGTGATCGGGATTGCGGCTCAACGCCTGGCCAAGCAGGCTCAGGATCGAGGCCTCGGAATCGTTGTGCGTGAAGGCGAACTCGCAGTATCGGATGCACCCGAACATGTCACCGAGCTTCCAGTATTCCCGCGCCTTGGCGAAGTATTGCTCCGCCATGAGATGGCGCTGGGCCTCGCTGGATTGTTTTTCGCTCTTGCTGAGCTCCTTGCGCTTCGACATCACCTCGAGGTCGACCGACGAGTCCTTGTCGGCGTCCGGAGCGGCCCGTCGCGAGGCGAGGGTCCGCGACCGCATCGCCAGAAACGCCTCGAGCAGACGGGCTTCGATGATCTGCAGCTCTTCCTTCATCTCGACTTGAACGCGTCGAAGGTATCGTCCGGGATCGTGGCGTTCCTTGCGCTGGTCATAGGCCGCCCTGATGTCGTCCGGGGTCGACCCCTCCGCGATTCCGAGCGCCGCGGCCGGGTTGCCGGAGCAGACGAGGGTGTAGAAAGCCCTCACCTCCTCCATCTCGTTTTCCTCGCGCCGCCTTTTCTCCTCGTCTCCCTTGAGAAGGAGCGCGCAACTGAGCATTCCGGAGCCGATCGGGGGGGCAAACTGCGCCAGCCCCAGAATCAGAAGGCCGAAAAGGAACCGTGACGCCTCTTCCTCTTCGGACGGTGGCACCTGGGCCAATATGTCCCGCGGCCTGGTCCGCCCGTCGATGCGCGACACCAGAAAGCCTTCGATCGCGGTCAGGGAGAGTTGCTCGAACGGGACGTAGAGCTCATCGGCGAGGCGCACGGCGCGATCCTGGCGCCGGAGCGCCTCCACGATCGGAGCGAAGCCGGCCATCGATCGCAGGGCCCGAATGATGAGCTCGAAGCTGATCACGACATTGGTGGCGACCGGCCAGGCGGCCGATTCCCCCTCCACGTAACGGAATTCAAGCTCCTCCCACCGGAACACCGCGGTCAGGATCTGCTGGGCCAGAGTGTGCACGGAGGCCGCCAGCGCCTCGCGCGTCAGTCGCCCCCGGCTCAGGAGGGCCTCTGCGGCGCGACGATCGTCGAGATTGCGCAACGCTTCCGCCTCGTCCTTCGGTATGAGGCCGCGCTGCGCGAGGAAGACCGGGAGCCTTTCATCCTCGAGAGAGGACGTCGCGGCGACGATCATGCCCCGATCGAGGATCAGGCGTTTGGCGACGCCGCTCCGGCTGAGTCCCAGGACACCGGTGCATTCGTCGAGGTAGAGATCGCGGATGATCTCGGCGAGAGCGGGAGGGGTGCAGAAACCGCGCCGCTCGGGGACCGTCGCGGGAGCAGCGTTGGCCGGCATGCCGCAGCCTCAGGCCGCCGCCGGCCGAGCCGAGGCGGCGCCGCGGTGACGCGGCAGCGTGACGGAAACGATGGTGCCCTCGCCGGCGCGGCTCTTGACCTCGATCCGCCCGCCGTGCGCTTCCACCGCGAGACGGCAGAACGTCAGCCCCAATCCGGAGTCGTAGGTCATGCGACGGCGATCGTCCGATTCGCCGGCGACGAACTTCTCGAAAATGAACGGCAGCAGATCCTCTGGAATCCCCTCGCCGTTGTCGCACACGGTCAGGATCACGTCCTGTTCTTCCGCGCGCGCTCCGATCAGAATCCGGCCGCCGCCCGGGGTGTGCTTGAAGGCGTTGCTGAGCAGATTGGCCAGGACGCGGCCGATGAGCTCGCGGTCGGCGTCGATCGGGGGCAGATTCCCCGGGATCTCGCTCTCGAGGCGAACGCGGTCCCGGGCGCTGAGGCTCATCAGCTCCGCCGTCTGCTCCTTCACCAGCCCTTCGAGGGCCACCGCCTCGCGACGCAACGGCATCTTCTGCTCTTCGAGCTTGGCGACCTCGAGGATGTTCTGGATCATGCGCGCCATCTGCCGGGCGCTCTCCTGGCTGCGCTGAAGCAGCTCGTCGAGCCGCGCGGTCGTGATCCGGGATTGCTGCATCTGGATGAGCTGGATGTTGCCCATCAGGCCGGCCAGGGGGTTTTTCAGGTCGTGCACCACCATCTGGGTCATCGATTCCTTGAAGCGCTGGATGGTCAAGAGCTCGCGATTGGCGACCTCCAGCTCCTTCTTCTGTCGCTCCACCTCCTCCTGGAGGAGGCGGACGCGCAGTATCGAGCGCACTTTCGCCAGGAGCTCGGTGCGATTGATCGGCTTGCTGAGCAGATCGTCGGCTCCCAGATCGAGCCCCTGCACCTTGTCTTCGAGCGCGTTGAGAGCCGTGATCATGAGAATAGGAAGGAGCCGCGTCTCGTGCCGCTCGCGCAGCAACCGGCAGAGCTCGAACCCGCTCATCTTCGGCATCATGACGTCGAGCAGCAGAAGGTCGGGACTCTCGGTTTCGACGCAGCGCAACGCCTCCTCGCCATCATAGGCGCGCAGGACGGTGTACCCGCTGGACTTCAGAATCGACTCCATCAGGCGGACATTGCGCTGGTCGTCGTCGACGACGAGGATGGTGGCGGGACGACCCTGGGATTCGCTCATGTCATGGCCCCGTCCTCGATGCGATCGAGGGGCGCGCCGCCAGGGC
>JAYUCR010000363.1:0-3676 GCA_043740165.1 Acidobacteriota bacterium
TCGCCTTCGGCCGCCTCGCGGTCGAGCCCGCCGGCCTCCATGAAGTATTGCACCGCCTGCTCGAAGGTCCACTTCCCGGTGTGCAGGTTGACGTCGACGCCGATGCGCGCCGCGCGGTAGCGGGACAGGCGCAGCACCTGGCCGTAGGCCGCGGAATCGCCCGGATAGAGGCCGGTGCGCTGCAGCACCTCCTCCATGTAGAGCGCCCAACCCTCGACGAAGACGCCATCCTGGTGCTCGCGGCGGATCTCGTCGCCGACATGGCGGGCGATCGAGAGCTGGAGGAAATGCCCCGGGATCCCCTCGTGCCCGAGGATCGGGCGCGGATCCTCGATGGCGGCGCGGATGTAGAAGTTGCCGCTCTTCGGATTGTAGGTGGGGATGAAAAAGAAGCCGCCGTTGTCCTTGTCGTACCTCCCGGGCGGGTTCATGAAGCCGCCGGGGCTGGTCGGCTTGAAGGCGTCCGGAAGCTGCCGGATCTGGAACGGCCCGAGGTCGGCCGGCAGCGTCACCAGACGATGCGACTTGATGAAGGCGATCATCTCCGTCTGCCGGCTTTCATAGGCGGCCAGGAACGCCGCCTGGTTCTCCGGCACGTGCGCGCTGCGCGACGGGTCGGGCGAGGCCAACGACGGATCGGGGAGGAGCGATTCCATCGCCCGGGCGCGGGCCAGCTCCACCTGCCCCAGCATCTCCACCTGCTTCGCGTCGATCGGCAGGAGGTAGATGTGCTGCAGCATGAAGTTGTAGTTGGCCTCCCCCATCGGCGCGAAGTCGACCATCCCGTCGAGCTTATCCTGAAGCCAGCCGGCGTAGGCGTGCAGCGCGGCCAGTGCCGTCTCGCGGGCGGTGGCGAGCGCCTGCCGGTCGGCCGCGCCAAGGTCGGCCGGCTTCGCCTGCGCCGCCAGGCTCGACAGGCTCTCGTTCAGGAGCCCGTCGATCGATTGCACCGCCGACATCGCCAGCCGGGCGTACAGCTTCACCGGAGCCAGGAGGTTCTTCTTCCCCTGCTCCAGCAGGGCCGGCATCTTTTTCATCCGTGCCGTCGCGGAACGGATCCGGTTGCCGGGGGTGTCGTACTCCTTCTTCAACAGGGAGAAGATCGCGTTGCTGCATTCGTTGACGTAGAGCTGCGGGTTGGTCTCCTCCGGCCGCATCACCCGGTCGAAGAAGGCCGCCTGCTCCAGGTCCGCCCGGAACAGCAGCCAGTCGATCCGGTCGTCCTTCCCCCAGGCGTCTCCCGGCATCGCCTGCACCTCGTCCAGGAGCGATTTCACGTGCTCCCGACGGGACGACACGGCCGCCGCCGAGTAATCGGCGAGCCGGTCGTCCCAGGAGTGCAGCCCCTGATCGCTGCTGGCCACGGGGTACTGCTCGTTGCGCCAGCCGAAGTAGTCGTGCGCCAGCGCCCGCAACCGCTCCGGCGTGGCGCCGGCCGCCGGCTTCGCGCCGGCCATGGGCGCAACGCTGGCCGCGGGCGCGGCGCCGGCCGCAGCGGCCAGACCGGCGGCGCCGGCGAGCAGCGACGCGATCACGGCGACGCCGCGACCCGATATCACTTCTGCCGCATCGGGATCTTCAATTCGCCCAGATGCTTCGCCACGTCGTCGCCCGCGGTCTTCGGGCTCACCTCCCGATCGACCTTGAGGATCTTGCCGTCCTTGCCGATGTAGAAGGTGTGCCGGGCGGCATAGCCTTCCTGCAGGACGCCGAAGGCGCGCGCGACGTCCTTCCCCGGGTCGCTCAGGATGGGATAGTCGAGATCCAGCGATGCGGCGAACTTCTTGTTGGTCTCGGCATCGTCGATGCTCGCCGCGAAATAGGCGACGTCGAACTTCCGGATGGTCTCGCCGCTCGCACGGAGCGACGCGCATTCGGCAGTTCAGCCACCGGTGAACGCCTTCGGGAACCAGGCGATGACGACCGCCTGCTTCCCCTTGAACTGGTCGAGCGTGTAGGTCTTCCCGTCCGATCCGGCGAGGCTGAACGCCGGCGCGCGGTCGCCGACCTTGAGTCCCTCGCCGGCCCCGCCGGCATCGGACCCGGCGGCGCGGGCGAAAGCCGCGGTGAGGCCGAGCCCTGCGATCGCCAAGCCAATCCTCTTCATATTCATGCGCAGTCCTCCTCGATGGTCAGGGGCATTCTCTTCCAGCGCCCCGGATCGTGCAAGCGGCCGGTGCCTGTTCTCCAACTTGGAACCTCGCCGTCACGGTGTCGTCACGCCCGCGCGATATCTATCCCCCAAGCATTCGCAGTCCATCCTTCGCAGGCGGTGAAGGGTCGCCAAGCACCTACCGGAGCCTTTGCCGCCTCCAACTCCCCAACGCCGGATTCGGGCGGGACCTCTGGTCCCGCCTCCTTCCTTTCGGACGGAGCGCCGTGGGCGTCGGCGATCGTGGTGTCACGGACTCGTCACCCCAGCGTGAAGGCCTTGTCACCACCTCCGCGTCATATACCCGCGACATCCAACGGGGCGTGCCGTCTGGCGTCTCACAACGGGAAGGCGGAGGAGCGGACCAATGATGAAACCCACACTACGAAGCGCGCTTGCGGGTCTCGGCCGCGTGGCGGTGTTCGCCGGCCTCGGGGCGATGGGCCTCAACCAGGCCGGCGCCGCGACGGTGATGATCACAACGGATCTGACGGCGAGCGCGACCTGGACGGCGGACAACGAGTACATCCTGACGCGGCCGATCTACGTGACCAACGGAGCCACCCTGACGATCGAGCCGGGGACGACGGTGCGCGGCGAGCCGGAGTCGTCCCCCGGCGCCAACGACCCCGGGACGCTCGTCATTGCCAGGGGCTCCAAGATCCGCGCCCTCGGCACGGCGGCGAAGCCGATCGTGTTCACCGACCTGTTCGACGACAACATCGGCAGCAACCCCGGCACGCCGCCCTACGACACGCTGGACAACTCCCTGGGGCTTGTCGCCCAGTGGGGCGGCCTCATCCTGCTCGGCCGCACCTACGTCGCCAACAACACCCTCGCCGGTCCCGACCCCACCCGCACGGTCCAGATCGAAGGCCTCACTGCCGCCGGCGGTCTCGGCCTTTACGGCGGCGGCGACGACGATGACGACAGCGGCGTCCTCAACTACATCTCCATCCGCTACGGCGGATTCAACCTCTCGCCCAACAACGAGATCAACGGCCTCACCCTCGGCGGCGTCGGACGCTCCACCAGGATCGACTACATCGACATCTTCCAGACCAAGGACGATTTCGTCGAGTTCTTCGGCGGCACCGTCGGCGTCAAGCACTTCGTCATGGCCAACAACGGTGACGACGGCATCGACACCGACGAGGGCTTCCGCGGCAAGGGGCAGTTCATGTTCGTCATGCAGGGCACTCCCGGCACCGACAAGAGCGACAAGGGGATGGAGCAGGACGGCGGCAACAACCCCGACGGCAGCCAGCCGTTCGCCATCCCCACCTGGTACAACATCACCAGCATCGGATTGGGCCAGAAGATCTACACCGCCAAGTCGATGGACCTCGGCCTGGTCTTCCGTGACAACGCCGGCGGCCGCACCTACAACAGCTTCTTCGCCGACTACGGCGGCGCCACCATGCTGATCGAGGGCGGCACCACCACCGCCACCGACCCGCTCACCAGCGGCCAGCGCGCCATCACCCCCTACGTCGCCGACGGCGTATTCCAGAAGGGACCCGC
>JAYUCR010000364.1:0-3673 GCA_043740165.1 Acidobacteriota bacterium
GATGACTTCGTGTTCGTCATCGGCACGGTGTCGAAAATGCACGACGTGGTGGCCGAGCAGCGGCAGGAGCTCCTGCAGCGCCTGCAGCAGACGAAGCGCGATCCGGAAGCGGTGAAGCGCTTCGACCTCGACGGCGACGGCAGGATCAACCCCCAGGAATGGGACGGCGCCGTCGCGGTGGTGAAGGACGAGCTGCTGCGCGAGCAGGTCAGCCGGCCGGCGCCCGGACCCCTGGACGATCTCTACGTCGGCCAGGGCGCCGTCGAGGACACCTTCCTGATCTCCGACCGCGACGAGCAGAGCGTGGCGCGCTCGCTCGGATGGCGGGCGCTGGGCGCCGTCGCGGCCGGCGGCGTCGGATTTCTGGTGATGGCCGGATCGCTGCTCGGCCGGTTCGGGATGACGCACTCGCGCTGGACGTTCCCGTGGGGATCGATCTTCCGATAGGGAGGCAACGATGGGTCTCGTGGTTCTGATCGGGTTCGTGCTCGCGGCGGTGATCGCCGTCGGCTATTTCATCGGGATCTACAACCAGCTGGTGCAGATCAAGGTCAACGTGGACAAGTCGTGGGCCAACATCGAGGTCCTGGAGAAGCAGCGCTTCGACGAGATCCCGAAGCTGGTGAAGGTCTGCGAGGGGTACATGCAGTACGAGCGGGACACGCTGCAGAAAGTGGTCGAGGCGCGCACGAAGTTCCTGCAGGCGAAGGGGCCGGCCGGCATGGCCGAGGCCAGCGCCGACATGGCCGGCGCGCTCAAGAGCCTGTTCGCCGTGGCCGAGTCGTACCCCGACCTCAAGGCGAACCAGAACTTCATGCAGCTCCAGCAGCGCGTCACGACCCTCGAGAACGAGATCGCCGACCGGCGCGAGTTCTACAACGACTCGGTGACCATCAACAACGCGCGCATCCAGCAGATCCCGTACAACTTCTTCGCCGGCTCGCTCTCCATGACGGCGCGCGAGCTGTACAAGGTCAGCGCCGCCGAGAAGGCCTCGCCGGATATCAAGTTCGCCTTCCCGCAGGGCTGATCCCGTAAACTCGGGGCCTCACACTTTTGCTGGAGGTGGCCTCGTGAAGAGTTTTCTCCGCCCGGGATGGCTGTGGCTCGCATTGCTGGCACCGGCATCCCTGATCCATGCCCAGGGCACCCACACGCCGACCTTCGAGGAATCGCTCGGCTTGAAGCAGATCTCCTCCCCGCTCATCTCCCCGGACGGCCGGTTCGTCGCCTACCTGGTCCGCGAGACGGATTGGAAGGAGAACGCCTACACGCGCCAGATCTGGCTGGCCAATGTCGCCACCCGCGCCACCTTCCAGCTGACGCGCGACAAGAAATCGAGCGGGCCCGCGGAATGGTCGCCCGACGGCCGCTGGCTGGCGTTCATCGCCGAGCGCGCGCCCGACACCATCGAGCCCTCGGAGAAGAAGGACGACAAGCCGGAAGCCAAGACGGAGACGGACGCAGGTGGCGGCAAGCCGGCCGACAAGCAGATCTGGGTCATTTCCCCTGAAGGCGGCGAGGCCTGGCAATTGACCCGGAGCGAGACGGACGTCGATTCGTTCCACTGGTCGAAGGACGGCAAGCGGATCGCGTTCGCGGCCAATCCGCCCGAGAGCAAGGCCGGCAAAGATCGGAAGGAAACCTTCAGCGATTACGAAGTGTATGAAAAGGACTACAACCAGAACCAGCTCTGGGTCGTGGATGTGTCGGCGGCAACCGCGAACTTCCTTCCCGCCAAGGCTATCCAGCTCACGCGCGATTCGGCGCTCAACGTCACCGACTTCTCCTGGTCTCCCGACTCCAGCCGCATCGCCTTCAGCGCCACGGCCAATCCCCTGCTGGCGTTCAGCGGCGACGAAGACATCTACCTGCTCGATCTGGCGCACGACAATACCGTCCGCAAAATCGTGGCCCTCGACGGCCCCGACGACTCGCCGGTCTTCTCCCCCGACGGCAAAGAGCTCGCCTTCTATACCAGCCTGGCGCAGCCGCATTACTACTATGCCAACGGCCACGTCGCCATGGCCGGCCTCGACGCGCTCCTGGCGGCGCCCGCGAAGACACCGGCTGCCATCACCGATCTGACCGCGAAGTTCGACGAGGATGTCCGGCCCTCCGCCTGGGGCCCCGATGGGATCTACTTCGTGGCCCAGCAGAAAACCGCCTCGCATCTCTTCCGGGTCGATCCGCGGACACTTGCCATTGCCCGCCTGACCTCGCCCGACAGCTACTCCCTCAACGACATCTCCTTCACCTCGGACTGCAAGAGCATCGCCGTGACCGCGCAGGACGCGACGCACATGACGGAGCTATACGTTTCCACCGTGGCGTCCTTCGCTCCGCGGCCGCTCACCGACATGACGGCACAGGTGAAGGACTGGAAGCTGGGATCGGCCGAGGTCGTGTCGTGGAAGAGCCGGGACAACGCCACGATCGAAGGAGTGCTCCGCAAGCCGGCCGGCTTCGACCCGGGGAAAAAATACCCGCTCCTGGTCATGATCCACGGTGGGCCGACCGGTGTTTCCGAACCGAACCTGTCTCCCGCTGACGCCTACTACCCGGTCCAGACTTTCCTGGCGAGGGGTGCCCTGGTGCTGGAACCCAACTACCGGGGCAGCGCGGGGTACGGCGCCGCGTTCCGCGCCCTGAACGTGCGCAACCTGGGAGTCGGCGACATGTGGGACGTGATGGGCGGCGTCGATGCGCTCATCGCGCGCGGCTGGGTCGATCCGGGGAAATTAGGCTCGATGGGCTGGTCCGAAGGCGGGTACATCTCCGCGTTCCTGACGACGCACACCGACCGCTTCAAGGCGATCTCCGTCGGCGCCGGCATCAGCGACTGGACGACCTACTACGTCAACACCGACATCACGCCGTTCACCCGCCAGTACCTGCACGCGACACCGTGGGAGGATCCGGCCATTTACGCCAAGACCTCGCCCATCACGACCATCAAGCAGGCGAAGACTCCGACGTTGATCCAGGTCGGCAGCGCGGACAAGCGCGTTCCCGTTCCCAACAGCTTCGAGCTGTACCGCGGATTGCAGGACCAGCAGGTGCCGTCGCGGCTGATCCTCTACACCGGATTCGGGCATCCGATCACCAAGCCCAAATCCAATCGCGCCGTGATGCAGGCCAACCTGGACTGGTTCAACCACTACATCTGGGGAGAGCCCATCCCGGAGAACTCGCCCGTTCTCGGCACGAGCGAGCTGGGAGTGAAGAAGTAGCCTACCCGCTCCGCTCCCCTTTCGGGCTCGTGCCGCTCTTAAGGAAGGTCCCCTTTTCCAGCTCCTCGAACGCCTGCCGGAGCTGCGCCTGGGTGTTCATCACGATCGGACCATACCAGGCCACCGGCTCCCCGAGCGGCTTCCCCGAGACCAGGAGGAAGCGGATCCCCGAAGCACCCGCCTGCACCGTGACCTCGTCGCCGCTGTCGAACAGGACGAGCGTGCGGTTGTCGGCCTCGACCGGAGGCTTCGCGTCCGCCCACCCGGCCCCCTCGGTCGGCACCTCGAGCGGGCCCGATGCGTTGCAGAACTTCCCCGCCCCGGCAAAAACATACGCGAAGGCATGGCGCGTCGTCTCGACGGCGAGCGTCTTCCGCTTGCCGGCGGGCACCGACACGTCAAGGTAGATCGGATCGGCAGCCACCTGGTCGACGGGGCCC
>JAYUCR010000365.1:0-3671 GCA_043740165.1 Acidobacteriota bacterium
AAGATGCTTGCCACGGGTGGAGCGATAATCTCCGCGACAATCGGAATACTCACAACAGGCGTTTCGGAGTCATTGGTATCGAAGAACAGGATTCCAGAAGCAGGCCCGAGAGCTTTAGCCGTCAGGCCCAACTTGATTGAGCCCGACTGCCCAGGTTCGAGCGTCAATGTTGGGGCGGACACCGTGAGACCCGTACCGGTAACGCCGAGCGACGATATCAGCAACGGCTCATTGCCGGTATTGCTCAGTCCAAGCAACATCTCAACCGGGTGGCCGGCTTCCACCCTGCCGAAATCAATCGGGGAAACGGGTCCAGAGTAGGTCAGCCGCGCCGTAAACCTGTTGATCAAGCATCGCGGACTTCGTTCAGGTCCACCCACGACAAGCTCAACCTCCACCACGCCATCGGAAGCGACTTGGGACATTAACCCCTTGTCGATGACCGACCTATAGACTGTGCGGACACACCGCTCTTGGCGTTCGCCAGCCAAGGGCAGCGGTCGACCCTCGAGATAAGCCGAGAGACCACGCGTAACATCCGCTTCAGTGATTACCTCAAGAATGCCTGCCCCCGTGGGGCCGGAGGGCAATTCGAGTCGATGAGTTGTCAATCCGGAGCTGTCATTGCCATAGGCGGTGAAAAGATGCCCTTCTTCCACGACGCGGTCTGCGCCCGCGAGCACGAGGTGGGGTGCGCTCACGACGGCGAGGGTGACCGGGATTGAGCGAAGCGCCGTTTCGTCACCACGCTCTCGTAATACAACCCGGGCATGGTACACACCTGGTCCCAGATCGCGTGCGTTGAATTGCGCCTGAATCGCGGATGCCGCGTCCGGCCCGGAGACCCCGGTCCGCGGATGAAGGTCGAGGAACGATCCGAGACATGAGCCGCTGGACCGAACCTGTAGGCCCAGCGCTGACGCCAGGCCGCTTGCAGCCACGGTGGATGCCCCGGTGCCGATGTCAACGCGATACAGGCGTGATCCGTCTGCGTTCAGGGCGAGAATCGCTGTTGCATCCACACTCACTGCGGGATGGTAGAGCCCCTGGACAGATGCTTCCGCAATGGTGGTCACGGCACCGCTCTCTATCGCCAGCGCCTGAATCTTCCCGTGATTTCCCGAAGTGACATAGAGAGTGCCGCGGGGCTCATCCAACGCGAGCCCGTTCGCACCAGCCAATTCCCTCGATAGGGTGGTGACGGACCGCGTGAGTGTGTCGAGACGCAGAACGCTATCGGTCAGGCAGATGTAAAGGTCCCTCCCGGATGAGTCGAGGGCAAGAGCGCGGAGGCCGGTCAGGCCGTCGAGCAACATGCTGCTCGAACCCGAGGCAACGTCGATCGCTCGCACCTCGCCTGCGCCGATAACGGTCACATAGAGAAGGCTGGAATCCGGCGAGACCACGAGACCAGCGCCATTCGGCACATCCGTCCACACGAAGCGAGTCTCTCCATTGATCAGATCCAGTACGGTGACACCCCCGCCGCCGGCAACAAACGCGCGCCGGCCGGCCGAATCCAGAGTGAAAGCGTTGGAGTTGTAAGAGGCGTGACCGATTGGAGAAATACTCCCTGATGTCAGATCGAGTGCGTCGATCCAGGACGATTCTCTCTCGAGTACATAGACTACCGACGAACCACAGGAGTCCGCGCTTCCGCCGTCATTGGAACCTGGCGCGACCCTCAGATCGAATTCGAAGGGCTCGGCGTCACGATTCAATATGGAAAACATGCGGGTTGCTTCTCCGCCAGCCGGCACTGTCGCAGTCAGCTCCGCAGGCTGGAGATCGAGATCAGGGGACGTGATCCCGATTCCAGAAACGATGACATCGAACGGTGGTGCGCCCGCCCCGGAGGCCGTGACCCTCAGCGTGGCTTGAAAGGGGCCCTCGGCCGGGGGCGTAAAGACGACAACCCTGTCGCTGGAACCGCCAGGGCCCAGGTAGAACGGCTCGGTATCGGTGGTGAAGATCTCAGATGTGGAGGCGATCTCGATCAGCTGCGTTGTCTGCAATGCATTATCGCGAATCGTGAGGACCAGAGCCCGAGCTGCTCCGGTGCGCACGGAGCCGAAGTCGAGGCTTTCGGCCGGCGTCGGATACTTGAGTCGAACTGTATGGCGGTTGACGGGGCATCTCGCCTCGACATAACTGGAGTTCCTGACATGCACTTCTATGATGCCGTCCGTGAGGAGGTCGTGCAAAACCGATTGGGAGAGTGAGGTGGCTGCGTTCCCCGTAGCACAGTCGCTGCCGATACCATTCACGGTCAACTGAGCAAGGCTTTCCGCATCGGCGTCGGCACGATCAAAAAAGGTTGGGAAGGCCCCTTCGGCCTCCAGCTCCAGAGTTCCCGGCCCGATCGCAGGATTCAGCGGAACAAGCCGGTGAACGGTCTCCGCCCCTGTCTGCGTAAACTCGAGAGTCGACTCCACCGTCGCCGTCTTGGTCACGATGATCGGTGAAAGCGCGCTTCCGGTCTTGGTCACGGCCAGCGATCCGGTCGGCGGCAGTCCCGGAGTCGGCCGGGGCGCAATCGGCGGCGCCGGCTGGCCGGGGAGCAAGGAGATCGAGACGCAGGCGAGTGCCGCGGCGATGAGACTGATGGCGCGAAGCTTAGCAGACACGACCCACACGCTGTCCCCCCCGGGACCAGCACGCGACGGCCATCGACTGAATTCGATAGGACGTTGTAGAGGGACTTATACCACCGAGGGCGTCAGGTCCGCCACCTCGCCCAGCTTTGGCACCCGCACGGTCCAGCCGTTCTCCTTCCGGATGCGCTCGGCAAGTGCTGTGGCGGCCGCAGGCTCGCCGTGGGTCAGGAAGATGGTCTTGGGCGGGCGGGCCGGGCGGCCGAGCCAGCGCATGATCTCGTCGGCGTCGGCGTGGCCGGAGAAGCCGCTCAGGTCTTCGAGGTGGGCGCCGACGGCGACCTCCTCGTTGTGGATGCGGATCGTCTTGGCTCCATCCTGCATCAACCGGCCGCGCGTGCCGGCGGCCTGGTAACCGGCCAGCGCCACGGTGTTGCGCGGGTCGGGGAGCAGCCGCTTGAGGTGGTGCAGGATGCGGCCGCCGGTCAGCATCCCCGACGACGAGATGATGATGCCGGGCCCCTGGAGGGAGTTGAGCGCTTTCGACTCTTCGACCGTGCTGTGGCAGATGACGTTTCTCGCGGTGAGCTCGCCGGTCGATTCCTGCTCGGAGGGGTGGTGGCTGTAGATCTGCGTGGCCTTGATCGCCATCGGGCTGTCGAGGTGGATCGGCATGAGCGGCAGCCGCTTCTGCTCCATGAGCATGTTCAGGAGATAGATGATCTGCTGCGCCCGCCCGACGGCGAACGCGGGAATCAGCAGTATGCCGCGGCGCCCGATCGTGTCCTTCACGACGCGCTCGAGCTGATCGTAGAGGCTGTCGGTCGGGTGCTTGCGATCGCCGTAGGTCGATTCGAGGAGCATGTAGTCGACCGCGGGGGGCGAATCGGGATCGGGATTGAGCGGCACTTGATACCGCCCGAGGTCGCCGGAGAACAGGATTGTCGTCTCGCCGGCGCCGGCCTCGCGCACGTGCATCTCGATCATCCCCGAGCCGAGCAGATGCCCCGCGTTCAGGAAGCGGAAGCGCATCCGCTGCGGTAGCTCGGTCCACTCGCCATACGGCCGCACGGTGAA
>JAYUCR010000366.1:0-8907 GCA_043740165.1 Acidobacteriota bacterium
TGGGGCAGGTGGCCAATTTTACGACCGAATGCCGCATTCCGCTCGCCGGCCTGCGCAGCGGTCTGAACGCGCGGCTCCCGGAGGATATCCGGATCCTGGAGACCGCGGAGGCGGAGCCCGGCTTCCACGCGCGCTCCTGGGCGCGCGGGAAGGAGTACCGCTACATCCTGGTGCGCGCCGAGGTGGTGTCGCCCTTCGAGGCGCCGCGCGTGATGCTGCTGCATGGCGCCGTGGACGTGCCGGCCATGGTCGACGCCGCGGCGCGCTTCGAGGGACGGCACGACTTCACCTCGTTCTGCCCCGCCGCCACCGATCTGGAGGACAAGACGCGCCGGATCTTCGCGTCGCGCCTTGAAGAGGATGGCGATCGTCTGACCTACATCGTGCGCGGCGAGGGGTTCCTGAGGCACATGGTGCGGACCATCGTCGGAACGCTGGTGGCGGTGGGCCGGCGGAAGATCCGCGCCGCGGACATCGCCTCGATCCTCGCCGCGCGCGATCGGCGCAGCGCCGGCGCGTGCGCTCCGCCGCGCGGCCTGACCTTGATGAAGGTCGAATACGAGGGGGAGAGGCCGTGAGACTCATGGTGACGGGCGGAGCGGGCTACATCGGCGCCGCGGTGGCGCGCCGCCTCCGGGAAGCGGGACACACCGTGGTGGTGCTCGACGATCTGAGCACCGGCCACCGCGAGGCGGTCGACGGGCTGGACCTCGTCGTCGGGGACATCGGCGACGTGCCTCTCCTGGAGGAGGTGCTCGGCGCCCGCCGCATCGAGGGGATCGTCCACATGGCCGCCCTCTGCCTGGTGGAGGAGTCGGTGCGTGACCCGGCTCCCTACTACCGGAACAATGTCGGTCGATCGCTGCGCCTCCTGGGCGCGGCGTGCCGGCGTTCGGTCGGCGCCTTCGTCTTTTCCTCCAGCGCCGCGGTCTATGGCGAGCCCGAGCGGGTGCCGATCGATGAAGAGCACCCGCTCCGCCCGACCAATCCCTATGGCGAGACCAAGCTGGCGTTCGAGCGGGCGCTCGCCTGGTTCGGCGCCGCCTACGGTATCCGGACCACCTGCCTGCGGTACTTCAACGCCGCCGGGGCGACGCGCGACGGCCGCGTCGGGGAGGTTCACCACCCCGAGACCCACCTGGTTCCCAACGTGCTGCGGGCGGCGCAGCGGGGCGAAGCGGTTCCGGTCTACGGGACCGACTACCCGACCCCCGACGGGACGGCGGTGCGCGACTACGTTCACATCGAGGATCTGGCCGAGGCGCACCGGCTGGCGGTGGAGCGGTCGGCGTCCGCACGGCAGGCCGCGGTGTTCAACCTCGGCAACGGCAGCGGGTTCTCGGTCCTGAAGGTGATCGAGGCGGCCCGACGGGTCACCGGACGCCCGATCGCCGTGCGCCTGGAAGCCCGGCGGCCCGGGGATCCGGCGCGCCTGGTCGCCTCGGCCGCCCGCGCGCGCACCGAGCTCGGCTGGTCCCCGGTCGCCTCCGATCTCGAGACCATCCTCGAGACCGCCTGGCGATACCAGCAGGCGCGAGGCGTGTGATACGATGGCCGCCGACATGCAACCGGAGTGACTCATCCCCTCATGTCGGACCCTCTGAAAACCCTGCGGGGGTTTGTCGTTGACGGCTCCCCCGAAGCCGGCCTCCTGGCCCAGATCGACTTCGACCGCCTGCCGCGCCATGTCGCTATCATCATGGACGGCAACGGACGCTGGGCGCGCACCCGCAGCCTGCCGCGCGTCGCCGGACATCGTGCCGGGATCGCGGCCGTCCGCGATGTCGTGGAGACCTCGGCGCGCCTCGGCTGCGAGGTCCTGACGCTGTACGCCTTCTCGGTGGAGAACTGGAAACGGCCGCGGCTGGAGGTGAACACCCTGATGGCCCTCCTGCGCGAGTACCTCCGCAAGGAGCTGCAGACGCTGCAGGAGAACAACATCGCCTTCAACGTCATCGGCCGGATTGAAGAGCTCAGCCCGTCGGTCCGCCGGGACCTGGTCGAGGCGGTCGAGGCGACGCGCCGCAATACTGGCCTGCTGTTCAACATCGCGCTGTCGTACGGCGGCCGGGCGGAGATCGTCGATGCCTGCAACCGCCTGCTGCGCGAGAGCGCGGCCCGGCCCGACGCCCTGCCGGTCGACGAGGACACCTTCGCGCGCTATCTGTACACCGCCGGGCAGCCCGATCCCGACCTCCTCATCCGCACCTCGGGCGAGCTGCGCGTCAGCAATTTCCTGCTGTGGCAGATCGCCTACGCCGAGATCTGGGTGACCGAAACGCTCTGGCCCGATTTCCGCCGCGGCGAGCTGTTCCGGGCGATCGTCGACTACCAGAAGCGCGAGCGGCGCTACGGCAGCGTGCAGGAGACGCCGCGGCAGGTGGCCGCAACGCCTGCCCGCGGTCGATCCTGAGGGTGGCGTCCGGGCCGGGGGTGAAGCGCGTTCTTTCGGCGGTCGTCTTCCTGCCGATATTCTGGGTCATCGTCAAGAAGCTCGGCACGGGCCCCTACGAGGCGCTGATCGTGGCCGCGGCGGTGGTCGGCCTCTTCGAGCTGTTCCGGCTGGCGCGCGACTGCGGGCATCGATGCCACCGGGGTCTCGGCCTGGTGCTCGCGCTCCTGACACTCGCCACCTTCGTCACCCCCCGCTTCCGACTTGAATATGCGCTGCTGTTCGGGCTGTGCGCCCTGCCGCTCGCCTCGCTGTGGCGCGATGCCGCATGGGGCAAGGTGTTCGGCGACGTCGGCGCCACCCTGTTCGCGGCGCTGTTCGTCGGGGTGTTGTTCGGATTCCTCATCGGCCTGAGGCACCTGACCTATCCGCCGAAGGGGGACGAGAACGGCAGCGACCTGGTCTTTCTGCTGTTCTTCGTCGTCTGGAGCAGCGATGTCGCGGCGTATTACGTGGGCCATGCGCTGGGCCGCCGGCCGCTGGCGCCGCGGGTCAGTCCGAAGAAAACCGTCGAAGGGGCGGTCGGGGGCCTGCTGGGCGCCTTGGGGGCGGCCTTCGTCGCGCGCGCCTGGTTCATGCACAGCCTGCGCCCGCTCGATTGCATGGTGCTCGGGCTGATGCTCGCGGCGATCGGCATCCTCGGCGATCTCGTCGAATCGATGCTGAAGCGTGCGGCCGGGGCCAAGGACAGCGCGCATCTCGTTCCGGGGCACGGGGGACTTCTGGATCGTGTCGATTCCCTGCTGTTTTCCGCCCCGGTGCTCTACTACTATTATCTCTTCGCCATGAGACCCTTGTGAAGGAGCAGGGAGAGATGAAGACCCCGATCGGGGCGCGCCGCCGGGTCGCGATCCTCGGATCGACCGGATCGGTGGGGCTCCAGGCCCTCGACCTGATCGAGCGGCTGCCGGAGCGGTTCGAAGTCGTGGCGCTCGCCGCGGGATCGAACGCCGATCTTCTGGCGCGGCAGATCCGCCGCCATCGGCCGCGTCTGGCGGCGATTGCGGACGAGCGTCGCCGGCACGAGCTGCTGGCGGCCGGGCGCGAGACCGATTGCGCGATCGCGGCGGGGCAGGAAGGGGTTCTGGGTGTGGCCGCGTGCCCGGAGGCCGACGTCGTGCTGGCGGCGATCGTCGGCGGCGCCGGGCTGCGATCCACCTGGCATGCCTTGCGGCAGGGGAAAAGGGTGGCCCTGGCCAACAAGGAGAGCCTGGTGATGGCCGGGTCGCTCATGCAGGCCGCCCTCCGGGAGTCGGGCGGGTCGCTCGTTCCGGTGGACAGCGAGCATTCGGCCCTGCACCAGTGCCTGCGGGGTGAAAGGCCCGAAGAGGTGCGCCGCCTGATCCTGACCGCGTCGGGCGGGCCGTTCCGCTCCCTGCCGATGGAGAGCCTGGCCACGGTCACCCCGGCGGAGGCGCTGCGCCATCCGACCTGGGACATGGGGAAGAAGATCAGCATCGACAGCGCCACGCTCATGAACAAGGGGCTGGAGGTGATCGAGGCGCACTGGCTGTTCGGGGTTCCGCCGGAGCGCATCGAGGTGGTCCTGCACCCGCAGAGCACGGTGCACTCGATGGTGGAACTGGCCGACGGGTCGATCCTCGGCCAGCTCGGCGTCCCGGACATGCGGGCGCCCATCCAATATGCTCTGGCCTACCCGGATCGGTTTCCGGGGCCGGTGGCCGGATTCGATTTTTCCCAGGCCCGGACGTTCGAGTTTCTCCCGGTCGACCGGGTGCGCTTCCCGAGCCTGGATCTGGCCTACGCCGCCCTGCGCGCCGGCGGCAACGCGCCGGCGGCGCTCAACGCGGCCAACGAGGTCGCGGTCGAAGCGTTCCTGGCCGGCCGGATCGGCTTCCTCGGCATCGCGCGCCTCGTGCGCGAGGTCCTGGATCGGCACCGGACGGCGGCGGTACATACTCTTGACGACGTGCTGGAGAGCGATCGCGCGGCGCGGCGCTCGGCGGAGGAGATGGTGACGACGAAGGTGCTTTCATGAGCTGGCTCTGGCAGGGCGCCCTGCCGTTCGCGGGGGTGCTGGGATCGGTGGTCCTGTTTCACGAGTTCGGACACTACCTGGCCGCCAAGGCGTTCGGTATCACCGTGGAGGTGTTTTCCGTCGGGTTCGGTCCGCGACTCTGGGGCTTCACCGCCCGCGGCACCGAGTACCGCCTTTCCTGGGTCCCCCTCGGAGGCTACGTCAAGCTGCGCGGAGAGTCCGCCCCCGAGGACGGGTCGCCCCCCGACCCGGGCGACATGATGGCGCACTCCCGTCCGCGGCGGTTCATCGTCTTTGTCATGGGCGCGGTGTTCAACCTGGCCACCGCGTTCGGTCTGACCGCCCTCATCTTCATGAAGGGGGTGCAGGAGCCGGCCTATCTTTACGCGCCGCCTGTCGTGGGCGAGGTCGATGCCGACTCTCCGGCCAAGGCGGCCGGGATCGTCACGGGGGATCGCATCCTGTCGTTTGGCGGCAAGCCGATCGCCAACTGGAAGGAGTTGCAGATCCAGATCCTGCTGAATCCGCGGCAGACGCTCGATGTCGTGCTCGACCGCGCCGGCCAGACCGTCTCCACGCGGCTGGAGATTCTCTCCACCACGAACGACGTGGGCCGGATGGCGATCTTCCCGGACACCGGCGTGCTGGTGGGCGGCCTCCAGGCCGGGTGGCCGGCTGAGAGGGCCGGCCTGCGCAAGGGCGATCGGGTGGTGGCGATCGACGGCGTGCCGATGCGATCCGTCAATGCGGTCTTCGAGGCGATCCAGGGGGCGGCGGGAAAACCCCTGCGGTTCACCCTCGACCGGCAGGGACAGCCCCTCGAAATGTCGATCATCCCCCGGGACGACGGTGGCAAGGGACGCATCGGCTTCATGCCGACGGCCCCCATGGTGACCCGCACCTACCCGTTCCTCCAGGCGGCGCGGGAGAGCGTCCGGCAGAACGTCGAGGCGATCGGCCTCGTGTTCGTGACCTTCCGGAAGCTGCTGCGACGGGAGCTGTCGTTCCGCGCCTTCTCCGGGCCGGTCGACCTGTACCGTTTTTCCGGCGAGGCGGCGGGGGAGGGGTTGATCCCGTTCCTGCAGCTGATTGCCTTCGTCAGCCTGCAGCTCGGCATCATCAATCTCTTCCCGATCCCGCCGCTCGACGGCGGGCACCTGTTCACCATCGCCATCGAAGGGTTGATCCGGCGCGACCTGTCCACCGTCCTGAAGGAGCGGGTGATGCAGGCCGGCCTGATCCTGTTGCTGCTGTTCATGGGCACGGTCATCTACTTCGACATCAGCAAGAACTTCTTCCATTGAGCGCCGCACCCGACCACACCATCCTGTTCACGCCCGGCCCCACCGAGGTGGCGCCGGAGATCCTGCGCGAAATGGCGCGCCCGGTGATCGGGCATCGCGGCGAGGAGATGCAGGCGATCCTGGGGGAGATCATCACGCGGGCGCGGGAGGTCTTCAGCGCGGCCTCGCACGACATCTTCCTGACCGGCTCGTCGGCCACCGGGCTCTGGGAGGCGGCGGTGCGCAACGGGGTGGCGCGACGCCTCCTCGTGCCGGTCTGCGGCGCCTTCTCGGAGCGTTTCTTCGAGGTGGCGCTGGCGTGTGGTGTCGCGGCCGATCGGATCGACGTCGAGTGGGGCCGGGCGATCGATCCGGCCGCCCTCGACGCGGCGCTCGCCACCGGGGCCTACGACGCCGTCGCCCTGGTGCACAACGAGACCTCGACGGGGGTCGTGAACCCGCTCGGAAGCCTTGCCGAGGCGGTGCGCCGGCACCCCGACGTCCTGCTGTTCGTCGACGTCGTGTCGTCGCTCGCGGGGATGCCGGTCCTGGTCGATCGGCACGGCATCGATGTCGCGCTGGCGTCGGTGCAGAAATGCCTGGCGCTGCCTCCGGGGCTGGCGATCTGCGCCGTCTCTCCACGGGCCATGGAGCGCTCCCGGACCCGCCCGAACAAGGGTTACTACTTCGACTTCGTGCGGCTGAAGGGGTTCTTCGACAAGCGGGTTCCGCTGGCGACCCCGTCGGTGAGCCACATTTTCGCCCTGCAGGCGCAATTGCGGCGCATCGCCGCCGAGGGGGTGGATGCGCGCTACGCGCGCCACCGCGCCATGGCCGATCACACCCGCGCCTGGGCGGCGGCCCGGTTCGATCTCTTCGCCGAGGCCGCGGCGCGCTCCGAAACGGTCACCTGCGTGCGCAACACCAGGAGCCTGGATGTGGCGGGGTTCGCGAAACGGCTGAAGGCGCGCGGGTACGCCATCAGCAATGGCTACGGCCGGCTGAAGGAGGCCACGTTCCGCATCGGGCACATGGGCGATCACACCGTCGAGGGGGTGCGCCGGCTCCTCGCCACGATGGACGAGATCCTGGAGGTTCGCGCGACATGAAGGTCCTCATCGCCGACAAGATTTCGGAAACCTGCGCCGAGGTGCTGCGCGCCGCCGGCCTGGAGGCGGACCACCGTCCCGGCATCGGGCGCGTCGAGCTGCTGAAAGCGGTCGCCTCCGTGCACGGGCTGGTGGTGCGGTCCGACACCCAGGTGACCGAGGAGGTGATGGCGGCGGCCCCCGAGCTGCGCGTCATCGGACGGGCCGGCGCCGGGGTGGATAACATCGACGTCCCCGCCGCCACCCGGCGCGGGATCGTGGTGATGAACGCCCCGGGGGAGAACACCATCTCCGCCGCGGAGCACACGATGTCGATGCTCCTGGCCATGGCGCGCCGCATTCCCGCCGCCGATCGATCGATGCGCGCCGGCCGGTGGGAGCGCGGCGCCACCTTCCTGGGAGTCGAGCTGTACGGCAAGACCCTCGGGGTGCTCGGCGTGGGGAAGGTGGGGCGCGAAGTGGCGTCACGGGCCCGCGCGTTCGGAATGGTGGTCATCGGCTACGACCCGGTGCTGACCCGTGACGTCGCGGGGCGGCTGGGGATCGAGCTGGTCAGCATCGACCAGGTCCTGGCGCGGGCCGATTTCATCACCCTGCACCTGCCGTTGACGGCCGAGACGCGCCATCTGATCGGCCGCGATCAAATCAAGCGCTGCCGGAAAGGGGTCCGCTTCATCAACGTGGCGCGCGGGGGGGTGATCGACGAAGCGGCGCTGTGCGAGGGGCTGCAGAGCGGCCAGGTGGCCGGCGCGGCGCTGGACGTCTTCGAGCACGAGCCGCCGACGGGCAGCCCGCTCCTGGGACTCGAGCAGGTGGTGCTGACGCCCCACCTCGGCGCCTCGACGCAGGAGGCGCAGGAGAAGGTGGCGGCGCGCATCGCCGAGCAGATCGCCGCCTACCTGCGCGATGGCACGGTCACCAGCGCGGTCAACGCGGAAGGGGTCGACCCTCGCCTGGCGCCCGGTATGCTGCCCTACCGCGACCTGTGCGAGCGGCTCGGGCGGCTGCTCTCGGCGCTCGCCCGCGGGCCGTACGAAGAGGTGGTGGTGGAGTTCTCGGGTGCTGTCAACGAGTACCCGACCCGCCCCCTGACCGCCTCGCTGCTGAAGGGGTTGCTGCAGGCGAAATTGTCCGACCCGGTCAACCCGGTCAACGCCGTGCTGCTCGCGCGCGAATCCGGTATCCGGGTGCAGGAGACGCGCGCCGCGGAGTCGCCCGATTTCACGGCGCTGGTCTCGGCCACGCTGCGCGGCCCGGCGGGAGAGCGCTCCGTCGCCGGCACGCTGTTCGGGAAGCGCGACCCGCGCCTCGTGCGGGTCGACGCCTTCCAGCTCGACGCCATGCCGCAGGGACCGATGCTCATCGTCAGCAACGACGATCGTCCCGGCATGGTCGGACGCCTGGGGGGCCTGTTGGGCGATGCCCACGTCAACATCGCCTATATGTCGCTGGGCCGCGATCGATCGGGCGGCCGCGCCATCGCCGTGCTGAATCTCGATTCGCCGTTGCCGGACCCGCTGTTCCGGGCGATCGCCGCCCAGGACGGCGTCCACTGGGTGGAGCGCGTCACCCTCTGAATCGGGGGAGGGACGGGCGCCTCCTGTTCCGCGGCGGACCGTGATCCGGCCGTCGCGTCCGCCGCCGAACGCCGCCGGCGATCCCCGGCCGCCCCGCTCTTCTTCCTGTCGTTCCGCCCCGATCCTTTCCAGGCCGCGCCCCGCAAGGCATTGCGCGGACCGCCGCGGCTGACGCCGAAGCACGGCGCTCCCCTGGCACGGCCGCTGCAGTAGGGGTCCGTGCGCGCCACGCTGGCGCGCGGCATCACACCTGACGAGCTTGGGGGAGTACGGGATGGATCACAACAACCGATCGGCTCTCCATCCGAACGGTCCATCCCTTTCCGTGACGCGGGTGGGGGATCCGGTGATCCCCCCTCCCCCAAGATTTTCTCCGCTGTCCCACCGCACCACCTTTCACACAAGGAGGCACCATGAGACCGCAGTTCCGATCGATCGGCGCATTCGTCGTCATGCTTCTGCTGCTCGGCGCGATCCTGCCGGCCGC
>JAYUCR010000367.1:0-8889 GCA_043740165.1 Acidobacteriota bacterium
GCCGCAGTGCGTGAGTTGCGACCTCGGAGCGATCGCCTCGCAGACGCTGGCGCTGTTCGGCGCGCGCGTCCGGGAGAGCGGGGTGGCCGTCGAGCTGCATGATGGCGGCACCGCCCACACGGTGCGCGGCGACCCGGAGCAGATCGGTCGCGCCCTGAAGAACATCGTCGCCAACGCGCTCGACGCCATGGAGTCGGCGCCGGAGCGCCGCCTGGAGATAGCGCTGCGCTCGGGGCCGGAATCGGACGCGGGCGGGGGGGCGGCGTACGAGACGATCGCCGTGCGCGACACGGGGCACGGGTTTGCCCCGGACGCCCTGAAGCGCGTCTTCGAGCCATACTTCACCACGCGCTCCGATCGCGGCGGGACCGGGCTCGGGATGGCGATCGTCTACCGCATCGCCGCCGAGCACGGCGGCACGGTCACCGCCGGCGCCGCGGCCGGGCCGGGCGCCGTCGTCACCCTGCGACTTCCGAAAGAGGGCCCGCCGCCCGCGAGGATCCAGGAATGAAGCGATGCCCAACATCCTGATCGCCGACGACGAAAAGAACATCCGGCAGACCCTGGCGCGGGCCCTGCGGCTCGAGGGCTACGCCACCGAGGAGGCGGAGAACGGCTCCCTGGCGCTGCAGCGGCTGGAGGGGGGCGAGATCGATCTCGTGGTCCTCGATCTGCAGATGCCGGTCCTGGACGGCATCGGCCTGCTCGAGGCGATGGCGGAGCGCCGCATCCAGGTGCCGGCGCTGGTCCTGACGGCGCACGGATCGATCGAGAAGGCGGTGCGTGCCGTGCGGCTGGGGGCGTTCGACTTCATCGAGAAGCCGCCGTCGGTGGAGCGCATCGTGCTGGCGATCGCCAACGCGCTGCGCTACGCCGGGCTTCAGGATGAGAACCGGCGGCTGCGCGAGGAGAGCGGCACTTCGGGCGGGATGCTCGGATCGTCGCGCGCCATGCGCGAGCTCATGGAAACGATCCGCCGCGTGGCGCCGACCGACGCCGGGGTCCTCATCCAGGGAGAGAACGGCGCCGGCAAGGAGCTGATCGCGCGCGCCCTGCACGCCGATGGCCCGCGGCAGAAGCGCCCGATGGTCACCGTGAACTGCGCCGCCATCCCCGAGACGCTCTTCGAGAGCGAGCTGTTCGGCCATGCGCGTGGCGCTTTCACCGGCGCCACGGAGGCGCGGCGCGGCAAGTTCCAGCTCGCCGACGGCGGCACGCTGTTCCTGGACGAGATCGGCGAGGTGCCCCTCTCCCTGCAGCCGAAGATGCTGCGCGCCCTGGAGAGCGGCGAGGTGGAGCGCGTCGGCGGGCGCGGGGCCGAGCAGGTCGACGCGCGGGTGATCGCGGCGACCAACCGCGATCTCGAGGCGGAAGTCGCGGCCGGACGCTTCCGCAGCGATCTCTACTACCGCCTGCTGGTGGTGCCGATCAAGGTGCCGCCCCTGCGGGAGCGCAGCGAGGATGTCCCGGAGCTGGCGCGGCACTTTCTCGAGACCGCCTGCCGGCGCAACCACGCGCGGCCGAAGCAGCTGGCTCCGGACGCGCTCGATCGGCTGCGCCTTCATCCCTGGCCCGGCAACGTGCGCGAGCTGCGCAATGCGATGGAGCGGATGGCGATTCTCGCGGCCGGCGACACGATCACCAGTGAAGCGCTGGCCTTTCTCGGCATGCCCGCGGCGGGCGCCCGCGATGCGGGAGGCTCGCGCAGTGCGGGCGGCGCGGCCCCCGATGCCGCCCGCGATGCGGGGCTCGATCTGGCGGCGGAGATGGAGCGCCACGAGCGGACGGTCATCCTCGCAGTCCTGGAGCGCACCGGCTGGCGCATGGCGCGCGCGGCGCGCGCGCTGAACCTGGAGCGCAGCCACCTCTACAAGAAGCTCAAGGCGCTGGGAATCGAAAAGCCCCCCGAAGACTGAAGCAACGGTCGCCGCGGCCTCCCGGCCAGCGTGTCGGCCGTGACACGTCCCGGGCCGCGCCGCCACAGCACTTACCCGAAAACCATGCGCCGCAAGCCTTTTGCGCCGGTCGCGCGCGTGGCACGGGCTTCGCTCTTCGGTTCCGCGCCCGGTCACCCCAAGGCGGGATTCTCCACCGGGCGGAATGAGGCACGTCATGAAATCCGGAAAACTGGCAGGTCTGATCGGCGGACTGGCGGCGAGCGCGATGCTCGCCGGCTGCTCCGGGAGCGACGACCACCGTCCGGTGTCGTCGGAAACCAATAGCAAGGTGAGCGTCCCGTCGCGCACTGAGGCGGTCGCCACCACGACCGAACCGGTCGTCGGGGCGTCACCGAGAACGGAGGTCGCGAACCAGCCACCGACCCCGTCCGAAATCCACGCCGCCTGGCAGGAAGGAGTCTCCCTCTACGAATCGGGGGACTTCGAGGCGGCGTCGGTCCAGCTGCAGATCGCCGCCGCCGGCCGGCTGTCGGATCCCTACGTTCAGTATCTCGACGGCCTGTCGCTCTGGAAGGCGGGGCATCTCGCGGAGTCCGAGGAAGCCCTCCTGCGATCCGCGGCGATCAACGACAGCTCCCTCCGCACCTTCGTCAACCTGGCCCGGGTACGCCTGGATCGGGACGACGCGGCGGGCGCTCTGCAGGCCGCCGATCGGGCGCTGGTGATCGAGCCGGGCAACGGCCAGGCGCTGCACCAGCGTGGTAGGGCGCTCGATGGCTTGAACCGCGGTGACGAGGCGCTCGCCGCCCTCCAGCAGGCGCGCGACGCCCTTCCCTCCGACGGCTACATCGCCAACACGCTCGGCTACCTGATGCTCCGCCGCGGCCGGATCGACGAGGCGATCCCGAACCTCGAAGCCGCGCGCGCGGCCCTTCCCGGGGTCGCCTTCGTGCGCAACAACCTCGGGGTCGCCTACGAGCGTCACGGCGATCTCGACTCGGCGGTCGCCGAGTTCCAGGCGGCGGTCGAAGCCGGCGATCCGAACGGCAAGGCGTCCCAGAGCCTCGCCCGCCTCGAGCCGCTCGTCGAGCGCGTGCTCGCCGGCCGGACGACGACCCCCTCGAGCGGGATCCCCTCGACCGGGACCACCCCCGATCCGGATGCCGTCCCGGACGGCTCCGACACCGTCGCTGCCGACAGCGACGGCGGCAACTGAACCCCACCTCCTCCCCACCCCGGCGCGGGGTCCTGGCCGCTTCCTCAGGGTGGGACCCCGCGTCCGTTCATCGAAGCGGGCCAATGATCGCAACGGTCCTGCCGAACGGCGTCGCCCAGTCGCGGGCGGCTATCCGTCGCGCAAGGTCAGCGCGGGACTGATCCGGGTGACCCGGCGGGCGGGCAGCCAGCAGGCGAGCGCGGCCGCGGCGAGCAGCACGACGGCGGTGACGAGGAGAGTGGCCGGATCGCGCGCGCCCACCTCGTAGAGCACGCTCGCGAGGACCCGGCCGAGGGCAAGGGCGGCGACGAGACCTGCGACGATGCCGGTGGCGCAGGTCAGAAGGCCGGAGCGCATGACATGCCACACGACCCGCCCCGGCGACGCGCCGAGAGTGAGACGCACGGCGAGCTCGTGTCGTCGCTGCCCCACCGAGTAACCGACCACCCCGGCGATCCCGACGACGGCGAGGAGCAACGCGAGCCCGGCGAACGACGCCAGGAGCACGGCATTGAGCCGTGGCGCCGCGATGTTCGCGGCGAGGGCGGTGCGCATGGTCCGGAAATCCGACACCGACTGGTGCGGGTCGAGGCGCGTCACGACTTGGCGCACGGGCTGAAAGAGCCTCGAGGGATTGCCGCCCGTGCGCACCACGAGCGTCATCGTCGGGAAGAGGCTCCACGAAGTCGACATGTACATCGTGGGCGTCGGATCGAGCGCCAGGCCGAGCTGGCGCACGTCGCCGACGACGCCGACGATGGTGTGGAAGTGCCGGTTGCCCAGCTGCACCTGGTGGCCGATCGGGTCCTCGCCGCCGGGCCAGAGGCGCCGTGCTAAGCCTTCACTCAGGATCATGCTGGTGTGCGGCTCGCGTCTCGGCTCGAAGGTCCGGCCGCGGCGCAGCGGGATCCCCATCGTCCTGAAGTAGTCGGCCGTGGCGATGCGCCAGTTGGCCTGAACGGCCTCCCCGGGCACGTCGAGCGACCGGCCCGCCGGAACGATGGGCATCTCCGTGGTGTTGTCTCCGAATGGAACCTCGCTCGTCAGCGCGACGCCGGCGACCTCGGGCAGGGCCCGGACCGCCTCGAGCAGGCTGTCGTAGAAAACCACGTTGCGCTCGATCATGTCGTCGTCCGCCGCCGGGCGGGTGAGACGCGCGGTCATGATGTGATCCGGATCGCCGAACCCGGGCGGCACCTGCTCGAGGCGGAGCAAACTCCGGGTCAGGAGCGCCGCCGCGACGACGAGGGTCGTCGCGAGTGCCATCTGCGCCGCGACCAGGGCGTGGCGCGCGGGAGTCCGCGCCGGGGCCGTCGAGCGTCCCGCCCGCTGCAGCGCGTCCTGCACGCTGGAGCGCACCGCCACGCCGGCGGGCAGCAATCCGGTGAGAAGCGCGGTCGCGCCGACCGCGAGCGCGGCCACCAGGAGCACCGGCAGGTCGATGGCGAGCGCGTCGCGCCGGGGAATCCAGGCCGGCAGGAGGGCGGCGGCGCGGATCGCACACCAGGCGAGGCCGACGCCCATGGCGCCACCGACCGCGGTGAGCAGGAGGTTCTCGGTCAGCATCTGCCGGACGAGCCGGGAGCGGCTGGCGCCGAGCGCTAAGCGCACGCCCATTTCCCGAAGCCGGCCGAGTGCCCGCGCCATCTGGAGATTCGCGACGTTGACGGCGGCGACCAGGAGCAGGAGCGCGACCGCCGCCAGGACGATGCGCAGGCGCTGCGCGACGTCGGCGCTCACGATCCAGTCGCGCACCGGCATCAGCCCGACATCCCAGCCCTCGTTGGCCTCGGGAAACTCGCGCGCCAGATGCGCGGCCAGCGCGTGCATTTCCGCATTCGCCTGCGGCAGCGTGACGCCGAGCGCCAGCCGGCCCAGCACGGCGAGCCTCCGGTCTCCGCGGCTCTCGTCGGCGTCCGGGTCGTACCCCATCGGGACCCACAGGTCGAAATTGGTGGAGAACCCGACGTCCTGCTGTGCTATGCCGATGACGGTGTGCGGAACGAGATTCACGTCGATGGTGCGCCCCACAATCGTCGGATCGCCGCCGTAGCGGCGCCTCCAGAGCCGCTCGCTGATCATCGCAACCGGCGCCCGTCCGCGCGCGTCGTCCTCCGGGATGAAGGCTCGGCCGGCGAGGGGCGGCAGGCCGAGAACGTCCCAGAACTCCGCGGTGACCGCGAGCCCGTTCACCTTCTCCGGCTCGCCGCCGCTCGTGAGATTCGCGTCGGCGTCGCGCAGCGCCGCCAGATGCGAGAAGGATCGCGCTTCCCCCCAGGAACGGAAGTTGGGCATCGAGGACGAGAAATCGTCCAGGCCGCGCGAGCGGTTGAAATCCCTGAGACGCACGACGCGGGCGGGCTCCGCGTAGGGCAGCGGCGCGAGCAGCACCGCGTTCACCACCGAGAAGATCGCGGTGACGGCGCCGATGCCGAGCGACAGGGTCAGAAGGGCGGCCGCCGTGAACGACCAGTTCGGTCGCGCGGTGAGCGACCGCCAGGCGTCGCGCAGATCGCGCGCCAGGATCTCCCCCTGCGTCCGCGCCGCCGTGGCCAGGGTGTCGAAGACCACCCCGATCACGAGCCGGACGACTCCGGCGCGGCCGTGCGCGTGGCGCTCCTCGCGCCACCGGCTGCGGAACGCCGTCCGCATCTCCCCCGCATACTCCTCGCGGAACGACGCGGGGTAGGTCAGGAGGAGCGCGGCGTAGAGCCGATCCACCCAGGCCGGGACCGGCGCAGGTGGCGCCATCGTCCTCAGGCCTTGTCCCGCGCCAGACCCGCGCGCCGCCCGAGAGCCACCATCCCCGAGAGCCGCGCCATCTCCAGTCGCGCGGCCCGCCGGCCGGCCGGCGTCAGCCGGTAGTAGCGGCGGCGCTCGTCGTCCACGTCGGGATCGCGCCGCTCGTGCAGCTCAACGATCAAGCCGCGCTCCAGCAACCGCTGGATCGTCGTGTAGAGCGTGCCGGGGTTGAGCTTCGTCTTTCCGCCGGTCCTGTCCGCGACCTCGCGCATGATGGCGTAGCCGTGGCGGTCGGCGTCGGCCAGGGCCACGAGGACATGGAACGTGGCGGGCGGCAGTGGCAACAGGCTCTCGACGTCGTCGTCTCGCATGCCCGCCACTATATCTGGTACAGATATATCGAGTCAAGAGCGATCCATCCTCCCTGCGACCCGCACCAATGGTGTAGTAAGAACCTCAGCCGCGCGCAGCAACGACTCAAGCCGAAGTCCGGCTGGGACATCCTCTTTCCCCGCCCGGGCTGCCGTGGTAGTCTCGCCGGCACCCTGAAAGAGAGGAGTCCCATGGCGAAATCGATCCTGATGACAGCTGCGGTCACCGGCATCCTGACCACCGCGGCCTGGGCGGCGGGGAGCGGCCCGGCGCCGATGCCGAGGAGCTCCGGCACGAGCGCGCCGCGGGCGCCGTCGCTCACCCCGGAGGAGCAGGCGGCCACGCGCTACAACGACGGCCTGAAGCACCAGGAGAAGGCCGATGCGATCCTCAAGGAAGCCGAAGCGAACGGCGACGCCAAGAAGCGGGCCAAGCAGGAAGGCGACGCGCGCAAGGCCTACGAGAAGGCGAAGGGGGACTACGAGTCGGCGGTACGGCTCGACGCGGGCATGTACGCGGCGCACGGCGCGCTCGGTTATGTGCTGCGCCGGCTGGGGGACTACGACGCCTCGCTCAAGTCGTACGATCGGGCGCTGGCGCTCAAGCCGGGGTATCCCCCGGCCGTCGAGTACCGCGGCGAGGCCTACCTCGGGCTGAACCGCCTCGAGGACGCTAAGACCGCCTACATGGGGCTGTTCAACGCCGATCGACCCAAGGCCGACATGCTGGCCGACGCGATGAAGAAATGGATCGAGACCCGCCGCCAGAACCCGGCCGGCGTCGACCCCCAGACTATCGAGGAGTTCTCCAAGTGGGTGTCGCAGCGCCAGGAGATCGCCACGCAGACCAGCGCGCTGCTCCCGCCGGGCAAGAATCGCTGGTGACCCTGTCGCGCCAACCTTGAGGGCGGCGCTCGCGGCCCTGCTGCTGGCGGCGGCGTCCATTGCAGCCGCTCCCGCGGCAGCGCGCGACTCCGCCGCTGACGCGTCCGCCGCCGCGCCGAACGCCGCGGTCGCCCCGGCCTGGGAGTGGCGCCTGCCGACCGGTTTCCCGGCGCCGCTCGAGCCGGCGGACAACCCCATGAGCGCCGCCAGGGTGGAGCTGGGACGCCACCTCTTCTACGATCGGCGCCTCTCGGGGAACCGCACGCAGGCCTGCGCCAGCTGCCACCGCCAGGAGCACGCCTTCACCGACGGCCTTCCGCACGCGGTCGGCTCCACCGGGGAGAAGCACCGGCGTTCCAGCATGAGCCTGGCCAACGTCGCCTACGCGGTCTCCCTGACCTGGGCCGATCCGGAGAAGCTCCGTCTCGAACAGCAGGCGCTCGTCCCGATGCTCGGGACAACTCCGGTCGAGCTCGGTCTCGCCGGGCTGCAGGCGGAAGTCGAAGCGCGCCTGGCCGCCGACCCGCGCTACACCACCCTCCTCGCGGCCGCCTTCCCGGGCGTTCCTGATCCGATCCAGTTCGAGAACGTCGTCCGCGCCCTGGCCTGCTTCGAGCGCACGCTGCTCTCCGGCGATTCCCCGTACGATCAGGTCGTCTTCCAGGGGCGGATGGAGGCGATGTCGGAGTCGGCTTGGCGCGGCATGCGCCTCTTCTACTCGGCGCGCCTCGCCTGCTCGCAGTGTCACGCCGGGTTCAATTTCTCCGGGCCGGTGACGTACGCCGGACTCCCCGAGGCGCCGCCGGCGCGGTTCCACAGCACGGGTTTGTACAACGTCGATGGTCATGGCGCCTATCCGGCGATCGACAGGGGACTCCTGGAGCATACCGGGCGGCGGGGCGACATGGGGCGCTTCAAGGCGCCGACCCTGCGCAACATCACCCTGACGGCGCCCTACATGCACGACGGGAGCCTGCCGACTCTGGAAGCGGTCCTCGATCACTACGCGCGCGGCGGGCGCGCCGGCGGGAAGAGCCGATCAAGGAGCCCGCTCGTCGCCGGCTTCGCTCTCGACGAAGGAGAGCGGCGCGATCTGCTCGCGTTTCTCACCAGCCTCACCGACGAGAGCTTCGTCACCGACCCGCGCTTCGGCGATCCCTGGCCGGACGAGGGCGGCGACGGGGCGAGTGGAGCCGACCGGCAGGGCGGTGACGACGTAACGCAGCGGCCCGCGCCGCAACGCTGAGAACGGGTAGCAGGTGATCAGCACCAGGCGATCGGCGCCCCGATCCTCCAGGATGCGCGGGTCGCTTCGATCGGCCACCTCGAGCGACGCGATGCGGTAGCGTCGTTCCCCCGATCGCAGGACCACCGTCACGTCGTCGTCCCGGCGCAGATCGCGGAGGAAGGCGGCGAAGGTGTCGCGGTGCCCTGCCACGGCGCAGAGTCCACGCCCCCCCGGCGCGACGGTGCCGTCGAGATGCCCCAGCCCGAACGCCAGGCTGCTGCCGGAAGCGCCCGACAGGATCGGCCGATCGATCCCGAGCCGCGGAATCCGCAGACGCGCCACCGGGGTGATGTCGGCCCAGGACCAGGGCCGGTGCTCCGCGCCATCGCGACGGCCGGCCTCCCAGGCGCGATCGATCAGGCGCTCGGCGAGCCGTCCCTTGGCGAACAGATACGCCTGCCGGCCGACGAGCCCCAGCCCGCACGCCAGCAGGAGAGCCCCGGTTGCGGCGAGGACCGCGCGAACTCCACGGCGCGTCATGCCGGCTCA
>JAYUCR010000368.1:0-8831 GCA_043740165.1 Acidobacteriota bacterium
CGCGACCAGAACCGCGAGTAAAGCTTGCCGGTGATCTTCGGCCACCAGTAGTGCAGCCCGCCCAGGTACGCCATGATGGCCCCTCCCACCATGATGTAGTGGAAATGGGCGACGATGAAGTAGGTGTCGTGGACGTGGATGTCGATGCCCAGCGTCGCCAGCATGATGCCGGTCAGGCCGCCCATGGTGAACAGCCCGATGAATCCCAGGGCGTAGAGCATCGGGGTATCCCAGGAGATGGCGCCCTTGTAGAGCGTCGCCGTCCAATTGAACACCTTGATGGCCGAGGGGATGCCAACGAGCATCGACAGCATGGAGAAGATCGCCGCGGCATAGATCGACATGCCGGCCACGAACATGTGATGGGCCCATACCAGGAAACCGAGCACCGCCAGGGCCACGCTCGACATGGCGATGAACCGGTATCCGAAGATGCGCCGCCGGGCGAAAGCCGGGATGATCTCGCTCACCACCCCCATGGCCGGCAGGATCATGATGTAGACGGCGGGGTGGGAGTAGAACCAGAAAAGGTGCTGGAACAGCAGCGGATCGCCCCCGATGGCCGGATCGAATATCCCGACGTGCATGATCCGCTCCGCGCCCACCAGGAGGATGGTGATCGCCACCACCGGCGTGCCGAGAATCTGGATGATGCTGGTGGCATAGAGGGACCACACGAACAGCGGCAGGCGGAACCAGGTGAGGCCGGGGGCCCGCATGCGGTGCACCGTCACGATGAAGTTCAGGCCCGTCAGGATCGACGCGAACCCGGCGATGAACACGCCCACCGCGGTCGGCAGCACGTGCGTCGCCGCGTAGTTGGTGCTGTAGGGCGTGTAGAAGGTCCAGCCGGTGTCGATGCCGCCGTGCAGCATCGCCCAGAGGGCGAACAGCCCGCCGACGTTGAAGACATACCACGAGAGGAGATTCAGCCGCGGGAAGGCCAGATCGCGCGCCCCGACCATGATCGGCAGCAGGAAGTTGCCCAGCACCGAGGGGATCCCGGGGATCAGGAAGAAGAAGATCATCATGATGCCGTGCATGGTGAACAGGCGGTTGTAGGTGTCGGGCTGGAACAGGTCCCCTTCCGGCGTGGCCAGCTCCAGCCGGATGAGAACCGCCATGAACCCGCCGATGGCGAAGAAGAAGCTGATGGAGATCAGGTACAGGAGGGCGATCCTCTTGTGGTCGGTGGTCAGAAGCCACGAGCGGATGCCGTAGTGAGCGTTCAGGTAATGCTTCGCGGGCTCCTGCCCGACCTCGACGGTCTTCGTGTTCATCGTGTTCCGCCTTGGGGCCCGGCCGCGTCCGGGGTGAGGTCGCCGCCGGCCGCGGCGGTCCCCTCCCCCGAAGGGGCCAGTCCTTTGATGTAGCTGATCAACCGGAGCAAATCCTCTTCGCTCAATTGCCCCTTGAACGTCGGCATGATCGGCTGATACCCGGCGACGATTTTCGCCTGCGGCTGCAGGATCGATTCGCGCAGGTAGCCCTCATCGGCGACCAGGGTGCGCCCATCCTGCAGGAGCACGGTGCGCCCGAGAAGGCCCGTCAGGATCGGGGCCCGCGCGGCGCTGTCGGGCCGGTGGCAGGTCGAGCAGGCCTTCCCCGTGAACAGATCCGCTCCCGAGGCCATGAGCGACGGTCCCGAGGGCTCGCCGGCGAGCCAGGTCTGGTAATCGTGCGGCTCCATGACCACGACGTGGCCGATCATGCGCGAGTGCTCGGCGCCGCAGAACTCCGCGCAGAACAGATGGTAGGTGCCGACGCGATTGGCCTCGAACCACAGCGTGGTGTAACGCCCCGGCAGGACGTCCTGCTTGATGCGGAACGCCGGCACGTAGAACGAGTGGATCACGTCCTCGGAGGTCATGGTGAGCTTGATGGGCCGCCCCAGCGGCACGTGCAGCTCGTTGATCTCGCGCCGCCCCTCGGGGTGCTGCACCTTCCACATCCATTGCTTCGCGACCACGAAGAATTCGGCGGCGTCGGCCGGCGGCCGGGCCACCGCGAAGAACACCTTCACACCCCAGGCGAACAGGAACATCAGGATGATGAACGGAATGACGGACCAGGTGATCTCGAGGGCCGTGGTGGCCTTCGAATCGTGCGCCGGCGAGCGTCCGACATCGTCCGGGTGGCGGCGCCGGTAGCGCACCCCGAAGTAGAAGATCAGCCCCGCGATCAGGACGGAGAAGAAGGCCGAGATGCCCAAGGCGGTGGCGAACAGGTGATCGATGTCACCCGCCAGGGCGGTGGCCCGCTCCGGGAAGAGGGGGGCGTCGGGCATCATGCCGCCCCCTCCCCCGGCCCGCCGGCCGGCCGGCGCCGACCGCGTCGGGACAACAGGAAGACCATGGCCAGGAGGCCGACGACGCTGAGCACGGCAGCAACGCGCACCGCCGTCATGGCGACCGCGCTGTAACGACCGGTGTGCGGATCGTACCGGTAGCAGAGCAACAGCAGCCGATCCGCCAGGCTGCCGATCCGTCCGCCGGCTGATTCGATCATGCCGAGGCGAAGGTCCTTGGGCTCGTAGTCGATCCCGAAAAAATAACGGGAGACGCGCCCCTCCGGCGTCAGCATGACGATTCCCGTGGCGTGCGCGAACTGTTTTTCCGCCTCGTCCCATTTGTAGCGGAAGCCGACCGCGTCGGTGATCCGCCGGATCGGCTCCGCGTCCCCGGTGAGGAAATGCCACCCCGTCTCCGCGCCGGGGCGGCCGTACAGGGCCAGGTAGCCCGGCTTCGTCGCGCGCGCCATCTCCGGGGTTTCGCGCGGATCGAACGACACCGTCACCACTTCGAACTCGCGCCCCGCCGAGTAGGTCAACGGCTTGAGGCTGCTGGCGAGCCCCTGCAGCGCCAGCCCGCACAGCATCGGGCAGCCGTAGTAGGCGAGCGACAGGATCACCGGACGATCGCGCACGTAGTCGCCGAGACGGACCTGCCGTCCGGTCTCGTCGCGAAATTCCAGGTCGAGCGGGACCTGCGCTCCGAGCTTCTGGTCGAATCCGATGTCCTTGCCCGGGTCCACGATCGCCACCGGCTCCGGGGCGGAGGGCGGCGTCGCCGCGTGCAGAGCGGCCGTCCAGCCGGGCATCAGGCCCAGGAGAACCAGGGCCCCCGAGGCCAGGAGTCCGGCGGGGGATCGCGACACGATCGACGGCTTCATCGCGCCCTCATCCGCACCCGCCGTCCGGCTGGCGCAGGGGAACCCGGGCTCGGGGGCGCGGCGGGACCGGTCGGCTCCGGCAGTCCACGTTCGAGCACAAGGTCCATGGCGCGCGCGATCGGGATGCGACCCACCCCGACGCCACGGTCGACCCAGCCGTAGGTGGACAGCGCCGCATCCTCCGCGGCGCGCAGCGTCACCATGTCACGCACCGGGTCCGGCTGAAGTCGCGGCTCCGGCGGCAGGTGGCGGGCGTTGGCCTCGGCGAGGGGCGATGGCGGCGGGTCGTGCCGCGTCGCGCGGGCCCGGAATCCCGACAGGACGACCTGGATCAGGACGAGGACGAAGGCCACCGTGACCACGAGGGCCGCGGCGAAGGCGCCGAGGGCGCGCAGGTCGATCTCGCGGTCGAAGCGCTCCGGGCTCGCCGGCTCCGGTCCCTTCGGGTGCGATTCAGCCACGCCATGCCTCCGGAAGCAGCGGATCGCCGACCGGGAGGAGCGGGCGCCGCTGCAGCTCCCGCGCGAACAACCCGATCCAGAGCCCTCCCAATGCGACGGGAAGCACCGCATCGAGCCAGTGAAGGACCGGGCCGTCCGGGTAAAAGGCCGGCGCCGCCAGCCAGTAGAGGTCGAGCCAACGGACCGCGAGGAGCAGTCCCGCCACCATCGCGAGGCGCGCCGCGTTGCGCTTCAGGTCGCGCGAAAGCAGGAGGGCGAACGGCAGCGCGAAGTGCAGCGCGATCAGCAGGAGCGAGACCCCGCGCCATCCGCCCTGCATGCGCGGCTGGTACCAGGCGACCTCTTTCGGCAGGTTCCCCTGCCAGATGATGATCAGCTGCGACACATTGAGGTAGGCCCACAGCACCACGAAGGTCAGCAGCAGCTTGCCATAGTCGTGAAAGTGCGCCGGACGGAAGACCTCCGCCATCGGCCGGCGCGCCGCGAGAAACAGCGCCGCGAGGATCACGAACGACATGGCCGACACCGCCTGGCCGATGACGAACAGGAAGCCGTAGATCGTCGAGTGCCAGTGCGACTCCAGGGACATGAGCCAGTCGATGGAGGCGAACGTGGCGGTCAGACAGTAGAGCGCCAGCGCCGGCGCCGCCATGATCTGCATGCGCCGCGACAGGAGCGGATCGGCACCGGCGTCCTGGCGCTGCGACATGCGAACGAGCGGCCAGGCAAAGGCGATCCAGAGCGCGAAGTAGAACGCCGCGCGCGCGCCGAAGAAGGGAAGGTTGAGATAGGCCGCCTGGTGCTGCAGCAGGGGATCGGCCGCGACCTCTTCCGGCCTTGCCCAGTGATACAGCGCCCTTGCCCCGAACGCGATCGGGAGAAACAAGAGGGCCAGCACCGGCAAGGTGCGCGCCGCCGCCTCGAGGATCCGGCGTATCGGAAGCCCCCACTCACCGCTGGCGAGGTGGTTCAGTGTCATCAGGGCGAAGCATCCGAGCGCGACCGAGAGCCAGAAGATGAAGGCGATCAGGTACGACCGCATGAATTGGGACGGGTTCGCGAGGCCGCCGCCGATCGAGACCAGCGAGGCGGCGCCGCCCACCATCAATGCCCGATTGCTGAGGGTGGCGATCTCGCCGCCCGGAGCATAGTCCGCTGCGAGGGTTGCGCCCGAGCGCGGGGTGCCGCTCACCGTCGCTCCTCCGAAGCCGCCGCTCCGGACGCGGGGCCGGACGCCGGGCCGGCCGAAGCGCTCCGCTCGACGGCCTCCCGATCCGCCGCGGGGAGCTCCGCCACCGCCGCGTGCTGCGCCAGCTGCAGGGCGCGCACGTACGCGGCGATCGCCCAGCGATCAGCCACCGGCACCTGCGCCGCGTACCCCGACATGTTCCCGAACCCGTTGGTGATGACGTCGAAGAAGTACCCGATCGGCTGCTGCCGCAGCCGGTCGATGTGAAACGACGGCGGGGCCTTGAAGCCGCGCTGCACGATCATGCCCCGCCCCTGGCCGGTCCGATCGTGGCATGGCGAGCAGAAGATCTCGAACCGCTCCTGCCCGCGCTCCAGGAGCGCACGGGTCAGGGGAGCCGGAAGGTGCGAGACGAACCGGCCGTCGGGGGCGATGCCGGTCTGCACGTCCCGGTCGGCGTGCAGCTGGCCGCGCGCCACCGTGTCCGGGACCGGATCGCGCGCCCCGCGGCCGTCGGCGAAAAAGTCGCTGCCGCGATAGGTTTTGAGCTTCGGCTGGTTGAACATGTCCTGCCGACAGGCGGAGACCGCCAGCAGCAGGGACAGCGCGCCGACCCCGATCCGCCAGGCGTCACACCGCAACGTCGGTCACCTCGCTCGACCCCAGCGACTTCATGAACGTGCGCGTCCCTTCGAGATCGAACCGGGCATCGCGCGCCTCGATGCACAGGAAGTACCGATCCCGCGACGCGAGCGCGAACCGCGGCGCGTTGAACACCGGGTGGTACGGCATCGGCAGGCCGTTCAAGGCCAGCATCCCCAGCACGCTGAACAGGCCCGCGCACAGCACGGCGCATTCGAAGGTGACGGGGATGAACGCAGGCCACGAGTTGAACGGGCGGCCGCCAACGTTCAGTGGGTATTCGACGGCCGAAACCCAGTATTGCAGAGCGTAGCCGCCGCAGGCCCCGAGGATGGCGCCGATCAGAACCAGCATCGGGACACGCGACGCCCGCAGCTCGAGCGCCTCGGAAATCGCCTCGATCGGGAACGGCGTGAAGGCGTCCATCCGGCGGTAGCCGGCGTCGCGCGCCTGGTGCACCGCCTCGAGCAGCTCCTGGGGCGTGCGAAATTCGGCCATCAGGCCGTACAGCCGCGGCCCGCCCTTCACTGGTGCTCCTCCTCCACCTGCGCCTCGGGCAGGATGGTGCGCATCTCGAAGATCGAGATCACCGGCAGGAACCGGATGAACAGGAACATGAGCGCCATGAACAGCCCGAGCGTCCCGACGAAGGTGGCGTAGTCCCAGATCGTCCCGGAGTACATGCCCCACGACGACGGAAGGAAATCACGGTGCAGGCTGGTGACGATGATGATGTAGCGCTCCAGCCACATGCCGACGTTCACCACGACCGCAATGGCGAAGAGCGCCGCCGACGAGCTGCGCACCCTCTTGATCCAGAGCAGGTGCGGCGTCACCACGTTGCAGGCGATCAGCGCCCAGTACTGAAAGGCGTACGGCCCGAGCATGCGGTTCACCACCGTGTAGGTCTCGAACGGATCGTTTCCGTACCAGGCGATGAAGATCTCGATGAGGTATCCGTAGGCGACGATCAACCCGGTGGCCAGCATCACCTTGGCCATGTTCTGGAGATGGCGGCCGGTGATGAAATCCTCCAGGCCGAACGCGGCGCGCAGCGGGATGGCCAGCGTCAGCACCATGGCGAACCCGGAGAAGATGGCCCCGGCGACGAAGTAGGGCGGGAACACCGTCGTGTGCCACCCGGGGACGACCCCCGAGGCGAAATCGAAGCTCACAACACTATGCACCGACACGACGAGCGGCGCCGCAAGCCCGGCCAGCATCAGGTAGGCGGACTCGTAGTTGTGCCAGTGGCGCGCCGATCCCCGCCACCCCATCGCCAGCATCCCGTAGATCACCTTGGCCGCCTTGTTCGGCGTTCGATCGCGCAACGTCGCGAGATCCGGAATGAGCCCGACGAACCAGAACAGCAGCGACACCGTGGCGTAGGTCGACACCGCGAACACGTCCCAGACGAGGGGGCTGCGGAACTGCGGCCACAGGCCGAGCGAGTTGGGGTACGGCATCAGCCAGTAGAACACCCACGGCCGGCCCAGGTGCAGGATGGGATAGGTGCCGGCGCAGGCGACGGCGAACAGGGTCATCGCCTCCGCGAACCGGTTGATCGAGTTGCGCCACGGCTGCCGCAGGAGAAGCAGAATGGCCGAGATCAGCGTGCCGGCATGGCCGATGCCGATCCACCAGACGAAGTTGGTGATGTCCCAGCCCCACCCCACCGGGATGTTGACCCCCCAGATGCCGATCCCCTTGGTGAACAGGTAGGCGACGGCGTACAGGAACATCATCACGATAAGGAAGCTGATCCCGAACCCGACGTACCACCAGCGCGGCGTCTTCCTGAGGACGACCTCGCTGATCCGATCGGTGACCGTGCCCGAGGTGTGGCCCGGTTCGATGACCGGTGGTCGGGCGGGAATCGACTGCGAGGCCATCAGCCGCGCTCCAGATCGGGGTTCGGGTTGTTGAGCTTGGCGAGGTAGGTGGTCCGCGGCCGGGTGTTCAATTCCTCCAGGAGCCCGTAGTGCGTCGGCTCCTGCCGCATCCGGGCCACGCGCGCCTGGGGATCGTTGATATCCCCGAACACCAGGGCCTGCGTCGGGCAGGCCTGCTGACAGGCGGTCTGCACCTCGCCATCGCGGACCGGGCGGGCCTGCTCCTCCGCTTCGATGCGCGCCGCGTTGATGCGCTGCACGCAGTAGGTGCACTTCTCCATCACGCCGCGCGACCGCACCGTCACGTTCGGGTTCTTCCCCAGCTTCAGCGACGGGGTCGTCTCGTCGCTGTATTGCAGGAAGTTGAACCGCCGCACCTTGTACGGGCAGTTATTGGAGCAGTAGCGCGTGCCGACGCAGCGGTTGTACACCATGTCGTTGAGCCCCTCGCTGCTGTGGCTCGTCGCGCCGACCGGGCAGACCACTTCGCAGGGGGCCTGCTCGCAGTGCATGCACATCACCGGCTGGTGGTGGACCGTGGGCGATTCGGGCGGGCCCTCATAATAGCGATCGATGCGCAGCCAGTGCATCTCCCGGCCGCGCAGGACCTGGTCCCGGCCGACGACGGGGATGTTGTTCTCCGCCTGGCATGCCACGACACAGGCGTTGCACCCGGTGCAGGCGGACAGATCGATCGAAAGTCCCCAGGCGCGCCCGTCGTAGCGATGGCCCGGATAAAGCGTGGCCTCCGGGCCGATGGGCTCGCCCATCGCGCGGATGATCTCCGGATTGGCGCGCAGCGCGGCCAGGGTCGCCACACGCACCAGGTTGCGCCCCTCCATGCTGAAATGCTCCTGGGTGGTGGCCAGGCGGATGCGCTCCCCCGTCGGCCGGACGCTCGCGGAGACGCGCCACATCGCCGCGGTGGTGCGCAGCGGGTAGAGATCGGCTCCGACCCGGCGGCCGACCCCGCCGGTTCGCCGCCGGCCGTACCCGAGGTGGCCGGTGATCGACTCTTCCGCGTGGCCCGGCTGCACCCAGACCGGCAGCTTCACCGAAGCACCCGATGCGGTGACCTCGATCAGATCCCCGTTGGTGAGCCCGAGCCGGCCCGCGGTCGCGGGTCCGATGTGCGCCGCGTTGTCCCAGGTCAGCTTGGACAGCGGCCGCGGCAGCTCCTGCAGCCAGCCGTTGTTCGCGAAGCAGCCGTCGTACACCGACGGATCGGAGCGCAACACCAGCTCCAGCCCCTCCTCGGAGGCGGCCCGCGCCGCGGCCTCGGACGCCGCGCGCACCGCTTCCGGGCGCAGGCGGACGGCGCGGGGCGGGAGCGCCGTGCCCTGCACGACACCGTCGTGCAGGGAGCGCCGCCAGAATGCCTCGAAGTCGCCGGCCGGGGCCCGGCGGCGCCACGACTCGCGGACGATGTCATGGCCCGGCCGGGGAGGATCCTCCAGGAACGCCGCGAGGAGCTCG
>JAYUCR010000369.1:0-3620 GCA_043740165.1 Acidobacteriota bacterium
GCGGCGGCGCGGACTGGATTCCTTGAAGCAGGACGGCGATCGTCGCCTGCACGCCGGCTTCGTCGCTCAGGCCGCCGCGGCACGCCGCGCATTCGGCCAAGTGATCGTCGGCGGTCAGGAGATCGGCGGGGGAGAGCGAGCGTCGCCCGTAAGCGGTCATGCGCTCGGGGGTGAGGTGCTCGCTCATCGCGGCACCTTCCGCATCACCGCTCCCAGCTGCTGGCGCGCCGTGCGCCTCAGGCGGGGCACCAGCTCGGGCGCCACGCGCAGCCGCGCGGCGATCGCCGCGTCGTCGAGCGGGAGCTCTTTCCAGAGGGCGGCCAGGCTCAGCGCGTCGAGGCCGATCGCCTCGGCGATGCGGCGGATGCTGGCGACCCCCGCCACCGGGAAGAGGGCGATCACACCCTGCCCGCGCTCGTCGCGCAGGCCAAGGAGAAAGGCCGTGCGCTGCGTGGAAGGCAGGCGCAGGATCGCCGCCCACAGGCGGCGCAGATCCTCGCGCCGATCCGGCGCCTCCTCGCTCTTCGCGACTTCGCTTTTTGCGACCTCGTCAGCCATCGAGCCGCCGGGACATCCCTTTCAGTCGCTCCTCTGGATAGGCGGCGACGATCTCCGCCACGACCGCGTCGGCCGCCTCGGCCGCCGTGCCGGGCCGCTCCTCGGCGGGGCCCCATTTGAAGCCCGCCTGGTAATCCTCCTGCGAGGTCTGCCCGCTCGCCATCGCGGTGTTGTCGATCGCCTCCTGGAAGGCGGCGGGCAGCTGGCGCGTCACCTGGCCGGAGGCATCCTGGCCGCGGACGCCATAGGGGAAATCCTTCCAGTACATGATGCGCACGCGCGCCATCCGCCGATCCCTCCTCGGTCGCGATCCTGTGCGAGATGTCGCTTCCGAGTCAACACTCGCGCCTGCGGCTTGGGAGGCCAGCGCGGGGGGCGGAGACGGGGCTGCGCTTCGGTTCGCTCGCGATTCAAAACGCCAGACCATGCGGAACCCGAGGCGCGGCTCACAGGCGCTCCGCCCCGTCTCCACCCCCCGCGCTGCCCCACCAACTCAGACGACGCAGCAGTAGCCTCGCGTCAACCGTCTCCGCTGAAGCCTCCGCGCGGCTTGTCAGCGAGCGCGGTGCATGGGTGCCCGCGATGGGGGAGCGCAACGTTAGTCGCGCGCCGGTATGGGCGTCTGGAGGGGTTGAAGTCAGGGGCGCGGGGCCGGGAAAGGGTTTGCCGGACCGTCTGAGACCCCGAGCCGGGGCCCCACCGCGCGCTTTTCGCGCGGAGGGCGGCGAGCGGGCGAAGCCGAGGGGAGGGTCTCGCGCCAGCGAGCCCGGACCCGTGCCCGGCGAAGCCGCTGCCCGCCCCGCTCACGCGGTGGCTGGGCCTCACAGGGCTTGACAGGTGCGCGCGCCTCGTTGAGAGTCCGCGCATGAAGCTCTGGCGGATCGGCTTCGCGGGATTCGGCAACGTCAACCGGTCGCTCGCGCGGCTGCTGCTGGCGCGGCGCGACGAGCTCCTGGCACGGCATGGGATCGCCTTCCAGGTCAACATGGCGGCCACGCGGCGGTATGGGGCGCTGGTGGAGGAGCGCGGGCTCGATGTCGAAGCGCTCCTGGACTCTGGCTGGAGCGGCGGCGGCGATCTCACCGCCGCCCTGCGCGATGCGCCGATCGATCTGCTGTTCGAGGGGACGACACTCGATCCCGTCGCCGGCGAGCCGGCGACGGCGTATGTGCGGGCCACCCTGGAGCGCGGCGTGTCGGTGGTCAGCGCCAACAAGGGGCCGCTCGCGTTCGCGGCGCATGAGCTCTTGCGCCTGGCCCGCCGGACCGGGGCCGGCTTTCGCTTCGAGTCTTCCGTGGCCGACTGCGTGCCGGTGTTCGACCTGTGCGAAGCGGTGGTTCCGGTGGGCGAGCTGATCGCGTTCGAGGGCGTGCTCAACGCCACCAGCAACATCGTCCTCGAGGCGGTGGCCGCGGGGGTGGCTCTCGACGAGGCGGTGGCTTCGGCGCAGCGCCGGGGGATCGCCGAGGCCGATCCCTCCAACGACCTCGACGGCTGGGACCACGCCGTCAAGGCGGTGATCCTGAGCAATGTCCTGTTCGGCGCCGACCTGAGACCGCTCGATGTCGACCGCACGACGGTCGCCGAGGTCGACCTCGAGTGGGTGCGGGCTGAGACGCGCGCCGGCCGAACGGTGCGCATGGTGGCCGCGGGCGGCCGCGACCGCCGGGCCCGGGTGGAGGCCCGCTCGCTTCTGCCCGGCGCATTCCTCGCCGGCCTAGGGAGCGGCGCCCTCGGCCTCGTGCTCGAAACCGAGCTGGCCGGGTCTATCCAGGTGGCGGGCACCGACCCGGGGGTCGAGCACACCGCCTACGGGATGCTCACCGATCTCGTGGCCATCCACCAGGGCCGTCGCACTGTGCCTTGGCCTCTGCTCTGATTTTGCGCGTGCTATCATCCGGCGCGCCCTGAGGTCGCGCACCGCGCGCGCCCGCGCACGGCAGGCGCGTTCCGGAGATCGCCGTGATCACCATCCTGACCTTGAAGGACGACGAGGGGTTGCGCGACTCCTGGACGGCGTCCGACCTCCCGGAGCTGCTCAAGCGTCCGGAGGGGACCCTCTGGGTCGACTTCGGCGCGCCCACCAGGGAGGAGACGGCGCTCCTGGCCTCGGTGTTCCAGTTCCACCCGCTCGCCATCGAGGACTGTGAGGCGCGCCGGCAGAATCCGAAGGTTGAGGATTTCCGCGACTACCTCTTCATCCTGACGCACGGCGTCCACCCCGACAGCTCGATGCAGGAGTTCCGGACCCGTCAGCTCAGCCTGTTCGTCTCGCGGCGCTTCATCGTGTCGTACCATCGCGATCGCTCCCGCAGCGTCGAGCACACCGTGGAGAGCGCACGGCGCAACCAGCGCGTCATGTCGGAAGGGCCGGACTCGGTCCTGTACCACATCCTCGATTACCAGGTGGAGCAGTACCTTCCGGTGCTGGAGAACTTCGAGAAGAAGATCGACGACGTCGAGGATCGGATCTTCCACGCCGCGACTTCGACCGTCCTGACCGAGGTCCTGGGCTTCAAGCGATCGCTGATGCGCCTGCGCCGCATCTCCGGCCACCAGCGCGACGTCCTGATGCGTCTCGTCCGGCGCGATTTCCCGATGATCGACGAGAAGAGCGTTTACGGGCTGCGCGACGTCCACGATCACCTGGTGCGGATCACCGATCTCGCCGACACCTACCGCGAGCTGGTGGGCGGGGCGCTCGAGGCGCACCTGTCCATCGTCTCCAACCGCACCAACGAGATCATGCGCGTCCTGACGGTGATCGCCACGATCTTCATCCCGCTCACCTTCATCGTGGGGATCTACGGAATGAACTTCGAGCACATGCCGGAGCTGCGGTGGCGCTATGGCTACCTCTTCGCCTGGGCCCTGATGATCGCCGTGGCCTTCGGGATGTTCTGGTATTTCCGGCGCCGCGGCATCTTCAGCGCGGCGCCGATGCCGGCATCCGCCGAGCGCAGGCCGAAGCCCGCGCCGACGCCGGACCGGTCCTGATGCGGAAAGCGCCCGCCCGGCTGCTGCTGGTTGGCCTGCTGATCGGCTCCGCCGCCTGCGGGCAG
>JAYUCR010000370.1:0-3609 GCA_043740165.1 Acidobacteriota bacterium
AGGGGCACGATGCCGGCCGCATCACCCGGCTGGCTCGCCGGGGCGGGGGGGCGGCGGGGCAGGGCGCCTCTGAGCCGCGCCTCGTTGTTGGCGTGGGCAGGATGCCGCACCGCGAGCGAAGTGAAGCCCGGCCCCGCTGCCCCCCCGCCCCGGCGCTCCGCGCGCTTGACCCGCCCGCCAGCGCGCCGCTAGCATTGGGCATCGTGAACGCAGTTTCGCCAGAAGAGATTCTCCGGCACTACCGGCGTGGCCGCGGCCTGCTCTCCATCCGCAGCAAGATCCCGATCCGCGACGACTACATGATGAGCCTGGTGTACGGGCCGGGGCTGACCACCGCCTGCCTGGAGATCCAGGAAAATCCCGCGGCGTCGTTCGCCTGCACGGTGCGCGGCAACGCGGTCGGGATCCTGACCGACGGCTCCTCGGTGCTGTCGTACGGCGACGCCGGGCCGTCGGCGGCGCTGCCGGTGATGGAAGGGAAGGCGGTGCTGTGCAAAGCGCTCGCCGGGCTCGACGCCTTCCCGCTCTGTCTCGACGAGCGCGATCCGGTGCGCCTGAGCCGGATCATGCGGCGCCTGACGCCGACCTTCGGCGCCTTTGCCATCGAGGACATCGCTTCACCACGCTCCTTCGAGCTGCTGGAAATTCTCGAGGGGATGAGCGACGCCGACCTGCCGATTCCCTACTTCTTCAACGACATGCAGGGGGCCTGCGTGATCGTCCTGGCGGCGCTGCGCAATGCGGCACGGCTGGTGGACAAGGATCTCGCCGCCATGCGCGCGGTGATCACGGGGGCCGGCGGCGCCGGCATCAGTGTCGCCCTGTTCCTGCGCCGCGCCGGCGTCGGCGAAGTCACCCTGTGCGATCGCCACGGCATCGTCCACGCCGGACGAGCGGAGGGGATGAACCGCTTCAAGGAAGCGGCGGCGCGCCTGCTCAATCCGTCCGGACGATCCGGCACGGCGGGCGAGGCGATGAAGGGGGCCGATCTCTTCGTCGGCCTGTCGGCGGCCAGGACCGTTTCCCCTGCGCTGATCCGTTCGATGGCAAAGCGCAGCATCGTCTTCGCCCTGGCGACCCCGGAGCCGGAGATCGCCGCCGACGAGGCGCGGGAGGCGGGGGCGGCGGTGGTCCTGACCGGCGGCGCCAACTACCGTCATGGCCTCAACGTCGCGCTCGCCTTCCCCGGCATCCTGCGCGGGGTCATCGACGCGCGGGCGACGCGGGTGTACGACGAGATGCTGATCGCCGCCGCCGATGCCATCGCCGGGCTGGTGCCGGAGAAGGAGATCAGTCCCGATCGCATCATCCCGCGCGTCCTCGATCTCCGTGTCGGTCCGGCGGTGGCGCAGGCGGTGGCCAACGCCGCGGTGGCGCTCGGCGTGGCGGCGCTCGACGTGAACCCGCGGGAGATCGGCGAGCAGACCCGGCGCCTGGTGTACGAAGGGGACACGGCGCTTCTCGAGCCGCCGGCGCGCCCGGGCGACCGGTCGGCTCCGCGCACCCTCGGGGACGAGGCGCTCGAGCTGCACCGCCGCTACCGCGGCGCCATCTCGGTCGCCAGCAAGCTGCCGCTCAAGGATGAAGTGACGCTCGGGATCATCGCCTCGCCGGGTGTCGCGGTGCCGGTGCGGGAGATCCTGCGCGATCCGTTCAATGTCTGGGAGTACACCGTCAAAGGAAACCTGGTCGCGGTGGTGACCGACGGCACGGCGGTGCTCGGGCTCGGCGCCATCGGTCCGCTGGCCGCCCTGCCGGTCATCGAGGGGAAGTGCGTCCTGCTGAAGACCCTGGCCGGGATCGAGGCGATGCCTCTCTGCCTCGACACGCGCGATCCCGTCGCCATCGTGGAGCTCCTGAAATCGCTGTCGCCGACCCTTGGCGGGGTGCTCCTCGAAGGGGTCGCGGCTCCCGCCTGCTTCGAGATCGAGCGGCATCTCCGCGGCGCGATCGACATCCCGGTGTTCCACGACGCGCAGCACGGGACCGCGGTGGTGGTGCTGGCGGCGCTCCTGAACGCCGCGCGGCTGACCGGGAGGACGCCGGAGGCGATGCGGGTGGTGATCAACGGCGCCGGCGCCGGAGGGGCCGCGGTCGCCCGCCTGCTCCTGGCGGCCGGCATCCAGGACATCGTGCTGTGCGATGCGCGCGGGATCGTGTACGACGGCCGGCCGGGGCTCAACGACGAGAAGCAGGAGCTGGCCCTCCTGACCAACCGCGCGATGCTGCGCGGCGGCCTGGCCGAGGCGGCCCGCGGCCGCGATCTCTTCGTCGGGTTGTCGCGCGGCGGTCTGCTCACGCCGCCGATGGTGCGCGACATGGCCGACCGTCCGGTGATCTTCGCCCTCGCCACCCCGGTGCCGGAGATCACCCCGGAGGAGGCGCTGGCGGCCGGGGCCGCGATCGTCGCGACGTCTCGCCCCGACTGGCCCAACCAGTTGAGCAACGTTCTGGCCTTCCCCGGCATCCTCCGGGGGGCCCTGGACGTCGCGGCGCATGACATCGACGACGCCATGAAGCTCGCCGCGGCGCACGCCCTCTCCGACCTGATCCCCGACTACGACCTGACCCCCTCCCTCATCCTGCCGCGGCCGCTGGAGTTCCAGGGGGTTCCGGAGGTGGCGCAAGCGGTGGCCAAAGCCGCCCTCAAGAGCGGCCTGGCCCGCCGGCGCATCGACCCGCGCCTGGTCCTGGAGCGCACCCGGGACTATCTCTACGGCGGCGCCCTGCTCGCCATCCCCAACGAAGCCGGCGGGCGGCTTCTGGCGTCCCCCCCGAAGGCCTGAACGGCACATCCAGAGCGGCTTTGGGGCGACCCTGGGGCCGGGAGCCCGGCTTTACCCCGGAGGGGCCTTGTGGTAATAAGGAGGGGTTTTTTCCCCAGGAGGCACACGACGATGGGCAATGCCGAGGCGAAAGAAGTCCTGAACCCCTTCGAGATCGCGACGGCGCAGTTCAACACGGCCGCGGATCACCTGAAGCTCGATCCCTGGCTGCGGGAGATCCTGAAGGCGCCGAAGCGCCAGCTGATCGTCTCCATCCCGACCAAGATGGACAACGGGACTCTGCATGTCTTCGAGGGGTACCGGGTGCAGCACAATCTGGCGCGCGGTCCCGCCAAGGGCGGCATCCGCTACCATCCGGGCGTCACCCTCGACGAGGTGAAGGCGCTGGCCTCCTGGATGACCTGGAAGTGCGCCACGGTGAACATCCCGTACGGCGGCGGCAAGGGCGGGGTGGTCTGCGATCCGAAGCGGATGTCGCAGCGCGAGCTGGAGAACATGACGCGCCGCTACGCCGCCGAGATCAGTATCATCATCGGACCGGAGAAGGACATCCCGGCGCCCGACGTCTACACCAACGCGCAGACGATGGCCTGGATCATGGACACCTACTCCATGACCGTGGGCAAGACGACGCTGGGTGTGGTGACCGGCAAGCCGCTGGAGATCGGCGGGTCGCAGGGGCGCAACGAGGCGACGGCGCGCGGCTGTCAGTTCGTCATCCGCGAGGCCTGCAAAGAGAAGAGCATCAGCCTGAAGGGATCGCGCGTGGCCGTGCAGGGATTCGGCAACGCCGGCAGCATCGCGGCGCGCCTCCTGAGCGAGG
>JAYUCR010000371.1:0-21883 GCA_043740165.1 Acidobacteriota bacterium
TTCGACACCATCTGCAGCGCCACCCAGGACCGCCAGGACGCAGTCACCCATCTGATCACCGCGCGGCCCGACCTGATGGTGGTCATCGGCGGATACAACAGCAGCAACACCACCCACCTGGCGGCGCTGGCCGCCCGGAGCATCCCGACCTATCACATCGAGGACGCGGCGTGCATCGATGCCGAGGGCGGGATCCGGCACAAGCCTTACGGTTCGGCCTCCGAGACCCGTGCGGCCGGGTGGCTCCCGCCCGGGCCGACGACCATCGGTCTGACGGCCGGAGCCTCGACACCCAACAACAAGATCGGTGAAGTGGTGGCGGCGATCGCCGCGCTGCGCGGGGTACGGCTCGAAGAGCTTCAGTGAACGACGCCGGAATCCTCCTGGCGCAATGAAGCCTGGCGCCAGAGGTCGGCGAGAATTTCCAGCAGCGATTCGCAGCGCACCACGACGTCGTCGGTCTCGAGCAGCCTCTGCCGCCGGTCGATCTCCATCGTCAGGCTCTGGCAGAGCGCGTTGACGCCGACCACGAACGGCATGTCACCCGGCACGTCGAGCGTCGGCGCCCCCGGTCCACCGATCTGCCGCAGGAGCCCGGCCAGGGTCTTCAACAGGCGCTGGCGCTGTGACGCGACCCCCGGTCCGTCCTCATCATTGCGATCGTCGAGGAGACGGAAGGCCGCCCGCCTGTAAGGCGTGGTCGCGACGAACGGGCCGAGGGCGATCCGGCTCAGCCCGCGCAACCGGATGTTGAAGCGGCCGTCGGGAAGCCGCTGATGCTCCTCGATATACCCGGCGCAGGCGACCTCGTGCACCGGCGGGGTGCCGTAATAGTCGCGCTCCCAGCCCGGCAGCAAGAGGGCCACGGCCAGCACCCCGTCGGAGGCGATGGCCGCCTCGACCATCTGGCGGTAGCGCGGCTCGAAAATATGCAGCCCGAGCGTCACATGCGGGAAGAAGACCACGTTCGGAAGCGGAAAGACCGGCAGATCGGTCCGCCCCCTGAGGTGGCGCAGCGCCGCGTGGATGGCGTCCATGGCCGCATTGTACCCGGCCTCGGCTCTATGGTACCGTCCCGTCTTCCTGGAGGGTCAAGGTGGGCCAGTTCGCGCGCCATGTCTTCGTCTGCACGCACGGGGAGTACTGCCCGTTCGACGGGTCGAGTGAGGTCCACCGCCTGCTCAAGGAGGGGATCAAGGAGCGCGGCCTCAAGAAAAGCGTGCGCGTCAACAAGTCGGGGTGCCTGGACCAGTGCGGCCATGGACCGATGGTGGTGGTCTACCCGGAAAACGTCTGGTACGCCGGCGTGACGCCTGAGCGTGCGGCCCGCATTCTCGAACAGCATCTGGTCGGCGGCCGGCCGGTGGAAGAGCTGCGCTATGAGGCGCCGCCGGGCGCCAACAAGAACGGCAAGCGCATGGCGGCGATCGACTCGCAGCGGCCCGAGGCCGCCTCAAAACAGGACTGAAACAATATGGATCAGCTCAGAACGGGGATGGTGAAGAGCGCGGCGCCCTGGCTGACACGCCAGACGATGATCGGCGCAGGAGTCGGGCTTCTCTTCGGGATGGTGACGGCTTTCGTTCTGCCCTCAGGAGTTGCCCTCCGAGCCCTGATGCTGGTGGTCTGGATCGTGACAGGTTACCTGCTCGGCTTCGCCGTCGCGGCGCGCGGGCGCCTGCGCGAGGCCACGGCCTATACCCTCAGGCTGCGCGAGGAGCTGCGCCTCTCCCAGGACCACATCATGGACACCGGCTCCTTCCGTTCACTGGGCGCCTATCTGGACGCCACCGCCCGCAGCGTGAAGGAGGCCGCCGCTTCGCTGGCCACGGAGGCCCACACGCTGGCGCGACGGCCCGATCTGGACGAGTCGGTGCGGCAGTCGGTTGAGACGATCGCCAGTCGCTCAGCGGCGCTCGCCGGCTCCCTGGCCCCTCTGGCGGCCTATGCGCTTGTGTCGCCGTCGCGCGCTCCCTTCAACCTGAACAACCTGCTGCGGGAGGCGATCCACCTGTGCCGTCACCGCGCGGAAGAGAAGAAGATCCGCTTCGAGGAGCGCTATGGCGTCATCCCGCCGGTCTTCGGCCCCTCCGGGCGGATCCAGAGCGCGCTGCTCAACGTCGTGATCAACGCCGTCGAGGCGATGCCGTTCGGCGGCGGCACCATCGTGGTCGAGACGCTGCACGACGGCGACCACGTGATCGGCCGCATGAAAGACGGCGGCATCGGCATCCGCCCGGAACATCTGGGCAGGGTCTTCGAGCCCTTCTTCACCACCAAGCCGGACAAGGGGAGCGCCGGCCTCGGACTCTGGGAGACGAGGGAGACATTGACGCTGATCGGCGCGGGCATCGAGGTTCGGAGCACGCCGCATCAGGGGACCGAGGTCATGATGACCTTCCCGGCGGCCGCGCCGATGGCCGCCGGCCGCACCGGGGTGGCGCACCCCCCGGAGCTGGGACGCAACACCGCCGACGAGCGCGATCGCCAGATCGCCTGAGAGACTAACCCCTCCGTCCCGGCAGCAGTCCCGCCAGCACGTAACCCGCGATGCGCGGGTTTTCCTTCAGCCGACGAAGCGAGTACGCGTACCAGTGGCTGCCGTACGGCACGTAGACGCGCAGCCGGTGCCCGGCCCGCCGGATGCTGGCGCGCAGCGGCTCCGCGACCCCCAGGAGCATCTGAAACTCGTACGCCGACGTCGGCAATTTGCGGCGATCGATCATCTGTTGCGCCTCGTAGACCAGGGCCTCGTCATGCGTGGCGATCCCGACGTACAGGCCGCGGTCGAACAGCTCCTCGAGCAGACGCACGTAGTTCTTGTTGACCAGGTCTCGGTCGCGGTAGGCGATCTCCGGCGGCTCGATGTAGATCCCTTTGCAGAGCCGGACGTTGCAGGCATCCGGGAGCGCGCGGACATCGGCCAGGCTGCGCCGCATGTAGGCCTGAAGCACCACCCCGACGTTGGCGACCCCCTCGGCGCGCAGGCGGGCGTGGAGATCCAGCGTCGCGCTGGTGCAGCTGCTGTCCTCCATGTCGATGCGGACGAAGTTTCCCGCCTCTCCCGCCTGCACGGCCAGCCGGCGCAACTGCGCCAGGCAGAGATCGAAGTCGATCTTCAGCCCGAACTGGGTCGGCTTGACCGAGACGTTCGAATCCAGCCGCGCGTCGCGGATGGCGCGCAGGGCCCGCGCATACTCCCCCGCCGCCGCCTCGACCAGGGCCCGGTCGGTGACGCTCTCTCCCAGCACGTCCAGCGTCGCCATCATGCCGGCGGCGTTCAGGTCCCGCACCGTCCGCACCGCCTCGTCCAGCGTGTCGCCGGCGATGTAGCGCGCCGCCACCCGGCGCACGATCGGGCGCGGCACCAGCGGCAGGGAGCGTGAAAGGATGTAGTCGATTGCCGACACGGATTCTGCGTCCTCGCGTCATCGCCCGGTGCGAGCGCAGGAGTCTAGACAACCATCCGGCGCGCTGTCAAAGCGCCTCCCGAAGCGCGTTGACCCCCGTTGCCGCCCTTGGCTATAGTGGCCCGCCCAGCGCCGTTCCCCGCAACGAGGTGCCGACTGTGGCCAAGCGAGCGAAGCAAACCACACCGGCCGGTGACGCCGGCATCGACGTCCTGCTGCACGAGAAGCGCGTCTTCCGCCCCTCGGCGGCCTTCCGGCGGCAGGCCAACATCGCCGACCCGCGCGTTTACCGGAGAGCGACCCGGAATCCCGACGCCTTCTGGGCCGCGATCGCGCGCGAGCTGCACTGGTCGCGGCCGTTTCGCAGGACACTCGACTGGAAGCCGCCGCACGCGCGATGGTTCGTGGGAGGGCGGACGAACCTTTCCCACAACTGCCTCGACCGGCACCTGACGACGGCGGTGCGCAACAAGGCGGCCCTCATCTGGGAGGGCGAGCCGGGGGACGAGCGCACCCTCACCTACGCGCAGCTTCACAGGGAGGTCTGCAAGTTCGCCAACGTCCTCAAGGGCCTGGGCGTCCGGAAAGGCGACCGGGTAACGCTCTACCTCCCGATGATCCCCGAGCTGGCGATCGCCATGCTCGCCTGCGCGCGCATCGGCGCCGTGCACAGCGTCGTGTTCGGCGGCTTCTCCTCCGAGGCGCTGCGCGATCGGATGAACGATGCGCAGACGAGCGTGCTGGTGACCGCGGACGGCGGTTACCGCCGTGGCGCCCAGGTGCCGTTGAAGAATTTCGCCGACGAGGCCCTGGTGGGCGCGAAGTCGGTGAAGCATGTCGTCGTGGTGAAGCGGGGCGAATTCCGGATCCACATGGAGGAAGGGCGCGACCGCTTCTGGCACCGCCTGATGGACGACGCCTCGGCCAACTGCCCGGCGGTGCCGATGGACGCCGCCGACATGCTGTTCATCCTTTACACCTCGGGAACCACCGGCAAGCCGAAAGGGATCGTGCACACGACCGGCGGCTACATGGTCGGCGTCTATGCCACCACGCGCTGGGTGCTCGACCTGAAGCCCACCGACGTCTACTGGTGCACCGCCGATATCGGCTGGGTCACGGGGCACTCGTACGTGGTGTACGGCCCGATGCTCAACGGCGCCACCGTCCTGATGTACGAGGGCGCGCCCGACTGGCCCGACCGGGGCCGCTTCTGGAAGATGTGCGCCCGGCACGGAGTCACGGTCTTCTACACCGCTCCCACCGCCATCCGCGCGTTCATGCGCTGGGGCGCCGAGTGGCCCGAGAAACACGATCTGTCGTCTCTGCGCCTCCTCGGCACCGTCGGGGAGCCGATCAATCCCGAGGCCTGGATCTGGTACCACCGGCAGATCGGCGCCGAGCGCTGTCCCATCGTCGACACCTGGTGGCAGACCGAGACCGGGATGATCCTGATCGCGCCGCTCCCGGGGATCACGGCCACCCATCCCGGCTCGGCGACCCATCCGTTCCCCGGTGTCTCGGCCGAGGTGCTCGACGACTCCGGCCGCATCGTCAAGGAGGGTGGCGGCTACCTCGCCATCACCCGGCCCTGGCCCGCGATGATGCAGACGATCTACGGCGACCCCGATCGCTACATTCAGACCTACTGGTCGAAGTGGGACAGGAAGACCTACTTCCCCGGGGACGGCGCGCGCCGCGATCGCCAGGGGAACTTCTGGCTGCTCGGCCGGGTCGACGATGTCCTGAACGTCGCGGGCCACCGGATCGGCACCATGGAGGTGGAGAGTGCCCTCGTCGATCACCCCGACGTCGCCGAGGCGGCCGTCGTCGGGAAGGCGCACGACCTCAAGGGACAGGCGATCGCGGCCTTCGTGACCGTCAAGGAGGGCCGCCCCACCGGCGCCCCGCTCGCCGCCGAGCTGAAGCAGCACGTCGTGCGTCGGATTGGCGCCCTGGCGCGGCCCGACGACATCATTTTCGCCCCGGAGCTCCCGAAGACGCGCTCGGGGAAGATCATGCGGCGGCTGCTGCGCGACATCGCGGAAGGGCGGGCGCTGGGAGATGTGACGACGCTGGCCGACGCGACGGTTCTCGAGGCGCTGAGACAGAAGTACATGGAGGACTAGAACCCACCCGGCGCCCGCTTCAGAATCGACCGCTCGCCCTCTCCCTGGCAGGAAGGATTTCCAGACAGGTCGTCCACCAACCGGTGAGGATGGTCTCCACGAATTCCGGCGGCAGGCCCTCTGCCCGCATCTCGCGCGCCACCGCCTCGTAGTCGTACGCCACCGGGACCGGCTCGACGCGGAGTGGTCCGCCGGGCGTTTCGACCGTGAGCAGGGCATACGAGACGGTGGTCCGTCCGTCGTTGGCGGGCCGGCCGAGCACGCCGACATTGACCACCTGGCCCCCTGAAGGCAGGGTCCGCCTCCACGGGATCCCGGTGTGGGTGCAGAGGACGACATCGGCCTCCGCCTCGCGCAGGAGCCTCTCCAGGAACGGCGTCGGGGAGGTCGATTCCCAGAGGAACTCGTTCTGCCGGCGCGGGGAGCCGTGGCAGAGCAGAAGCCGGCGGCCACCCATCGAGCATCGCAGCGTCTTCGGTAGTGTCCGGAACCAGGCCTTCTGCCCGTGAGGCGTTTTCCCGCGTGTATAGTCGTACGCGAGCTGCGCGAAGTGATTGTCGCGCGGGTCGACATAGCCGCACTGGCAGTCGGGGCGATCGTGGCCGATCGAATCCTCGTAGTTCCCCTGCACGACGATCACTCCCTGTTCCTGGAGCAGCGGCGCGATGCGCTCGGGGTGCGGGCCGAAGCCGCCCAGGTCCCCGAGGCAGTAGAGCGCCTCGGCGCCGCGGGCGCGGGCATCGCGGATCGCCTCGCGCAGCGCCGGCTCGTTGCTGTAGATGCCGCCGAAGAAGGCCGCACGGCGGGGGCCGTTCATGTCCGGCACGATGCACCGCTGACGTAACAGGTCACGCAGGCGCCGTGAGACAACTTGAAGGGGTGGAGCGTCTCCGCGAGGGTCGATCCCATGCGGGCAGCGGGCGCGTCAATCAACAACGGGCAGACGTAAACACCGCGGCTGGTCACCATCCGGCCGGTGGCGCACTGGAGTTGTTCCAGCCCCTCCGTGGTCACGCCCTCTTCGGAGAGCCGCTCGCCTTCGCCATAACCGGAGGTCCGCGATGCCTCGGCGCCCAGGCGCCAGAGCGGCAGCACCTTGAGGCGCGGTCGATCGAGGCCCAGCGCGCGCAGCCGCGCAAGGAACCGCGCCCTCCCCTCGCCGGAAGCCAGTTCCCCGGTCGCCTCGGTGACGGTGATCACCGGGTTGATCCCCGCGGCGGAAAGCCGCCGCACCCCCTCGAGCGCGCGGTGGAAGGTGCCGGGCCCGCGGAGCGGATCGTTGTCCTCGGGGCCGAACCCGTCGAGGCTGACGCGGATGTCGAGCGAGCTGTCGCTGCCGTCGGAGAGGCGGCGCAGGCCGGCGCAGGTCGCGTCATCGAGAAACAGGCCGTTGGTGAGGACCGTGACCGGGCCGTGGGGCAGCGTCGCTTCGATCATCGGCAGGAGGTCGCGGTTCATGAACGGCTCGCCGCCGGTGAAGTAATACTCACGCACGCCCAGCCGAACCGCCTCCGCGACGTGCCGCAGGACGTCGGCGAGCGGCATCATCTCGTGGGCGTGGTTATCGGGCGCGCAGGAGATGAAGCAATGCCGGCAGCGCAGATTGCAGAGCGTCCCGGCAACCTGGACCCAGAGCGTGTCCAGCCAGAGGAGCGGCACCGCCGGCGGCGGCATCACGCGACCTGCCCGGCCGGACCCAGCGCTGTCAGCAAGGTGTCGATCTGCTGCAGCCCGGTGCGCAGCAGGAAGCTCGATCCCCGCCCGTAGCTCTTGCTCCCCAGGATGTAGAAGCCGGGCTCCGGGTTGGAGAGGAGGTCGGCGGCCGGGACCGGCTGCGCCATGCAGTCGGCGCTCGCGGCGCCGAGGAGCGCCGCCGCCAGCTTCATCGGCCCCCCCGAGACGTAGCACTCGTGCACCTGGAGCTCGGAATAGAGGCTGCGGTCGGGCTGGAATCCGGTGTGGGCCAGGATGCGATCGACCACCAGGCTGACGCGGCGAGCGCCGACGCTCAGCGTCACACGCAGCGGCCGGCCGCGCGCGGCCGTGGAGCCCGGCGCCGCCTCGGCAATCGCCTCGACGACGGCACCCGGGAGAGGCTCGATCCCCGCGACCGCCCCCCCGGCGATCGCCTCGGCCTCCGCCATCAGGCGATCGCGTGCCGGCAGCGGGTCGTGCGCGACGCGCGCGAAGAAGGGGGCCCGTTCGGTGCGCAGGACCCAGAAGATTCGGGTGCGCGGGTCGGCCACGGCCAGCTCGCCCAGGGCCACCGCGGCGGTGGCGGCCGTGTGGCCGTCTCCTATCAGAAGAAGTCGGCGTCCGGCGAATTCGCGGCGGCGGGTTACGAAGTCGACCGGCCGATAGTCGATGCGCGCAGCCGCTCGTCTTTCCCCCGGAGCCGGCAGGCCGCCATTGCCAAAATACCGCGGCTGCCCGAAGGTGCCGGTCACATCGACGACGAGTTCGGCCTCGAAAATCACCTCGCGCGACCCCCGCTGCGCCAGGATCCGGAACGGATGGGCCGCGCGATCGGGCCGGCCGATCCGATCCCCCTTGAGCAGCCGGTCTCGCGACACGCCGATCACCCGGCACCCGGTCACGACCCGGCGCCGCAGCGCCGCACTGCGCGCCAGCGGCTGCACGTAGCGACGCGCCAGCTCGCCGCCGGTCGGGCAGGCCGCCGGATCGCGCAACGGCGACCGGCCGGCACGCGTCAGATGATGCAGCCCGAGAGCCGAGCAGTTCATCGCCCAGGGGGAGAACATCCGGACGTGGCCCCAGGCGAGGAGGTGCGCGCCCACCTGTCCCGCCTCGAGCACCCGGACGTCGAACCCGGCTTCCGCCGCGTGGAGCGCGGTTTCGATCCCGATCGGCCCGGCCCCCAGAACGATCAACCGCCTCGTCATGCGCATACCTCCGGGGAGAATCGTACTGCAGCGCGGGGTCCGAGGGGCTCCACCCCGGGGGCCGGTCTCGACACCAGGCCCCGGGCGCTCCGGGACCCCGTGCTATACTCACGCCCTTACGGCGGAGCACCCGGGGCGCCATTGGCTGACCTGGTTGAGCCTGCCAGCGCGCCCCGCGCCCCCCGCCAATGGGGGCGGGTATGGCCTCGCGGGATGGCGCGCGGGGAGATTGCATGTCGAAGTCGATGTTGGTGAACGTGACGGCGGAGGAAGAACACCGCGTCGCCGTCGTGGACAATGGTGTTCTCGACCTGTTCGAGATCGAGACCCTCAGCCGCGAGAACATCAAGGGCAACATTTTCAAGGCCGTCGTCGAGGGGGTGAATCCCGCTCTCGAGGCGGCCTTCGTCAACTATGGCGGCGAGCGGGCCGCCTTCCTGCCGCTGGACGAAGTCAACTTCAAGATCTACCCGAGCCGCGGCGGCGACGTGCCGGCGGGCGGCAAGGGGCGCGGCGCGCGCATCACCCGGCATCTCGAGAAGGGGCAGGAGATCCTGGCGCAGGTCATTCGCGACTCCTTCGCCAACAAGCCGCCCACCCTCAGCACCTACTACTCGCTGCCGGGACGCTACCTCGTCCTGATGCCCGGGGCCGACGCCGCCGGCATTTCGCGCAAGATCGAAGATGAAGGACAGCGCGACCGGCTTCGCAAGGCGCTCGAGGCGTTGTCGATTCCGGAAGGGTACGGGGTGATCGTGCGCACGGCCGGGCTCGAAACCAGCCCGCGCGAGTTGCAAGCCGATCTCGATTCGCTCCTGGAGCTCTGGCGCAACATCGAGAAGGCCAGCCAGGACGCCAAGGCCCCGTCGCTCATCTACCAGGAGCGCGATCTGGTCATCCGCACGGCGCGCGATTACTACACCTCCGACATCGGGGAGGTGCTGATCGACGACGAGCCGACCTTCCGCCGTCTCCACAAGTTCTTCGAGGCGCACATGCCGGAGAAGGCCGACCTGGTGAAGCTGTACACCGGCGACCGGCCGATCTTCACCAAGCACAATCTCGAGGATCAGATCGAGTGCATCTACAAGCGCGTCGTGCAGCTCAAGTCGGGGGGCTCGGTCTCCGTCGATCAGACCGAGGCGCTGACCGCCATCGACGTCAACTCGGCCCGATCGGTGCGCGGCGGCAGCAGCGAGGAGACCGCGACCCGCACCAATCTCGAAGCGGCGGAGGAGATCGCCCGGCAGCTGCGGCTCCGGGACATCGGGGGGCTGATCGTCATCGACTTCATCGACATGGAGTCGAGCCGGCACGTGCGCCAGGTGGAGCGGCTGTTCGCGGAGGCCATGACGCGCGACAAGGCGCGCTACGACGTGACCCGGATCAGCAAGCTCGGGCTGATGGAAGTCTCACGCCAGCGGCTGAAGGCGTCCAAGAGCGCCTCGTCGTTCGCCACCTGCCCGCTGTGCGCCGGCGACGGGATGGTCCGGACCCCCGAGGCCGCGGCGCGCTCCGCGTTCCGCAAGATCCAGGCGCGCGTGGCGCGGGGCGGTCTCGCGAGCGTAAAAGTCTACCTGCCGCCGGGGGTCGCGCTCTACCTCCTGAACGAGAAACGTGACGATTTGTACCGCCTCGAGAGCCGCAACGGCATGCGCATCGAGGTGATCCCGCAGGAAGAAATGAAGGTCGACCAGTTCGAGATCGAGGAGATCCGGCGCGAGGAGTCGGAGGCCGCCCCGATGGTGACCGCCGACGACGTCGACCAGGCGATGGCCGACGGCAGCTTCACGCCGACGCCCGTCGTCGGGGAGCTTCCGCCGCCCCTGGCAGCGGCTCCGAGCCCGCAGGGGGTCCGGACGGATGGCGGCCGCACCCCGACCCAGGGGGATCCCGCACGGCGGCGCCGACGGCGGCGCGGTGGTCGCGGGCGGCGCGCGGAGACGGGCGGAGCACGCCCGGGGCACGGCGGCGACGAGGCGCGAGGTTCGCATCCTCACGCCGCAGCGGCTCCGGATCAGGCCGCGGGCGACTTGCCGGTCTTCTCCGAAGGACCGGGCGGCGCCGACTCCTCCATGGCGCCGCTCGAATCGGTCAACGGCAACGTCGCGATCGCCGGTCCGGGCGGGGCCGGCGGCAACACACCCGACGCCCAGCGTCACCGACGCCGTCGCCATGGGCGCGGCCGAGGTCGTGGTCGGGGCGCCGCCGCTTCCGGTCAGCCTCGCCTGGCCGATCCGAGTGCGGGCAGGCGCGACGATTTCGGCAACCGGGCCGCTCAGGATTCCGCCCCTCGGGGCGGGTCCGGATCCGGAAATTCCTATCCCGCCTCAACGTCCGAGCCGGGCCGGGCAGCTTCGGCCTACGCGGCTTCGGATTCCGGGCGGGATACCGGCCATGACGCGGGCCGCTCGGCCAGCTCCCTGGGCGCTCCCCCGGCGGCGGCCGCAGCAACATCGGGCGACGCCGATGCCGGGGCGTCGGGCGAAGCCAAGTCGAAGCGTCGCTGGTGGAAGCGCGCCTTCAAGGGGTGACCGGCGCTTTCGGACGCCGGTAGTCGAATCCACGTTCCCTGAGCATCGCCTCGAATTCCGGGCGATCCCGCAGCCGGATCAAGTCTTCATCCATGGCCGCGTGCTTGTAGTTGGCGAAGCCGCGATCGAACGACCGTCCGAGCCATTTCAACGCCGGTTTCGTGTTCCCGCTCAGCGCGTGCGCGCAAGCGAGGTTGTAGGCCGATGTGGCGTCGGACGGATCGAGGCCGGCCGCTTCCGTGAGGGCGGCCACGGCCGCGTTCACCTGTTGCGATTCGATCAGCGCCAGGCCTTCGCGCCGGAGCCGGCTCGCCCGCGCCGGATCGCGGCCATAGCCATGCCGCAGCTCCCGGATGTTCTCCCGCATCAGCGTCGTGAAGAGCGACGCGTCGCCGTCGCGAGCCGCCCGTTCGTAGGCGCGCGCGAACGCCACCGGCCCCTCGGAGATGGTGCGCGCCAGCCCGACCTCCCCGGCCCCGGTCGCGATGCTCTCCGCCATGCGGTGCCCGATGGCATAGAGCGGCCCCCCCGACTGGAAACCCTCCCCGGCCAGGTGGCGCGCCTCCAGCATCCGGTTGCGCTGCATCATCTCCCGCACACCTTCCAGATCGGCGACGTGCTCCGGCGCCCTCCGCAGACCTTCGAGGTACCTGTCGAGGCTGATCCGGTCGAGGTCGGTGCCCGCGCCCGCGCGGCGGAGGTACTGGCATTCGAGGTACCGGGCGATTCCTTCCTGCTGCAGGCGCAGCAGCAAGGAGTAGAGGCCGCTCTGCGGCGAGCTGTAGTCATCGATGCCGGGGAAAAGGAAGCTGTGCGCCTGGTGGAACAGCTCGTGCACCAGGAGCGCGTGGAGCCCGGCGACTCCCTGGGGGGCACGCGCCTGGAACAGCGTCAGGTTGATGTAGACGGCGTCGCTGGTGCGGCCGTCCCAGCTTCCTCCGAGGTGGAAATAGACCGTGAACGGCGGGAGTTGCCTCCCCTTCGGCAGGTAGGGTCGAAGAGCCCCGGCCGCGGCACCGACGAATTCATCCTGGCGGGCGCGGATCGCGTCCACGAGCTGCCGGAGCACCGCCCCGTCTCCGGCCGTGAACCTGCCGAGAACGGCCGGACCGTGGAATTCCTGTCCCGACAGGGATACTCGCACCGCTTCCATCAGGATTTCGGAGGTGAGCCCCCCTTCGGACCGCCCCTGTCGCAGCAGCTCGCGGTTGCCAGGCAGGCGCACCCACTGCTGGAGCTCCTCGCGGGTCGCTCCGCCATGGTCCTCGAACGTCAGGTAGCGCTCCACCACCTCGAAGTCGAATCGCACCTCGAATGGCGCGAGCGCTGGAGCCGCCTCGACCGGCGGCGGCTCCGCCGGCGGGTTGGGTCGCGGCCGTGGGCGCTCCGCCCCGGAGACGGGCCATGGATCCAGGAGGGCAGCAGCCAGGCACAGGGCGGCAGCGAGGGTCCACACCTGGCCGGGGCGCATCGGCGCGCGTCGCTTCAGGCGGCCAGAAGCTGGCCGAAAAAGGCTTCGATGGCGTCGATGAACTGGGACACTGAAGTGAGCGCATTGATCTGCTGCCGCAGCAGCCGGCCATTGGGCAGGCCGTGGGTGTACCAGCCGGTAAAGGTACGGATCTTGTGGAGGGCGAAGAGCTCTTCCTCACGATCGCGTAGCAATCCGAAATGAAACAGGATCAGCCGCCGGCGCTCCTCGAGGGTCGGCTCGAGCACAGGCATACCGCCTCTCAGCGCGGCGATCTGCCGGAAGATCCAGGGATTCTTGATGGCAGCCCGGCCGATCATCACGCCGTCGCAGCCGGTGGCCTCCCAGATCCGCAAGGCATCCGCGGCGGTCTCGATGTCCCCATTGCCGCTGACCGGGATCGACAGCGTTTCCTTGAGCTCCCGGATGCGGCTCCAGTCGGACCGCCCGGAGAACATCTGGCGCGCGGTGCGGGCGTGCAGGGCGACCGCGGCCACCCCCTCGCCTTCGCAGACGCGGCCGAGCTCCAGGTAGTTCGCCCGGACATCGTCCAATCCGATCCGGAACTTCACCGTCACCGGGATGCCGACCTGCCGGCGCACCGCGGCGATGATGCGGCGCGCCAGGCCAAGGTCCCCCATCAGGGAGGCGCCGGCGCATCCCTTCAGCACCTTGTTGGCCGGACAACCCATGTTGATGTCGACGATGTCCGCCCCCAGAGCCTCGACGAAAGCGCCGGCCTCCGCCATGCGATCCGGATGGCTGCCGTAGATCTGGATGGCGAGCGGCCGCTCCTCTTCGGAGAACTGCATCATCCGCCGCGTCCGTTCGCTGCCGCGGGTCAGCGCCTCGGAGGAGATGAACTCCATGGTGACCAGGCCCACCCCGCCGATGCGCTTCAGGATCAGGCGGAAGTACTGGTCGGTGATCCCGGCCATCGGCGCCAGGATGAGGGGCTGCTCGAGTGCGACGGATCCGATGCGCATCATGGCGTCCGGTATTCTCACACGGCGCCCGCTGGGAAAGAGCGCAAAAAAGCGAGCGCCCCAGCCGTTGCCGGATGGGGCGCTCTTCGCCTTGTTCTGGAAGTCAGGAAACTACGGCGTCGGCTCTTCGGGGCTCGGCGGCGGCGGAACGTTCGCGTGGCAGTAGTGGCCACAGAACTTGCCGGTGAGACCGGTAGCCGTCTTGCAGCAGTTGACGCAGGTGCCGCGATCAGGCGAACTCAGGCACTGCGTCGGCGGCTCAACATTCTCCGTGGACGGCGCTGCAAGCGACTCGGTGCTGCCGATGGTACTCGCGAAGACGCTGGCTCTTGCCTGCGTCACCGGGCTGGCGGGATTCGCCGGAGCAGCCACCTGGATGCCGAGATCGCTCATCATTCGGGCGACCTGCCCATCGGTGAGCTGGGTGTTCAGATCAACCGTCAGGTTCACACCGCGATTGCGGAGCGCGTCGACGGCTGCCTTCTGATTGGGCACCTCGTAACCGAGGGCCACGGCAACCTGGGCGGCAAAGTCACCGACTGTAACCGAACTGTTCTTCACCGAGCTGGAACCCGCCGCAGCGAAGACAGCGACGGTCAGGACGGCGCTCACGGCCAAGGCCACGAACGGCTTCCTCATCATAATGGTCTCCCTCCCATCAGCCTGAAAACGATATTCATCAAACCGAGACGTCGTAGACGCATAGCGAGCGGCGCAGAACCACAAACAATTCTGAGAGCAGGCGGAATCTACGGTGAAACGGGATTGACGTCAAGCAGGAATTCTCAAGAAGAAAGCCCGCCCGACGTGATATTTCCCGACACCTTTTGTTCTCCGCCAGCCTGATATCACCTTGCATGTTAATATGTTGTTTCACGTTAACATATATCCATAATTTTCAAATCGTCATGGAACCGGCTCACCCGGGCTGGGCGGCGGCGCGACGTTCGCGTGGCAGAAATGTCCGCAATATTGCCCGCCGAGCCCGCTCGCCGACTTGCAGCAGTTGACGCAAGCCCCCCGGTTGGCCGAACTGAGACACTCGGTGGGGGGAGGCTCCTGAGATGTGACCGGCCTTGATTCCAGGTGTGCCGCCCCGAATGCAGCGGCGATCTGCCCCGACTTCGCGGCGCTGACCGTCCCCGCTGGATCTGCCGGAGGGGCCATTGCGATTCCGAGGTCGGCGGCCATCCGGGCCACCGCGGCTTCGTTCAACGGCGCGGCCAGGTCGGCATCGAAGTTGACACCCATTCCGCGCAGCGACTCGACCGCTTCCTTCTGGCCTGCCACCTCCTGGCCGAGGGCTCTCGCAACCTGGGTCGCGAATTCACCGACGGTAATTGTGGCCTTGCTGGAAGCTGACTTGTTCGCCCCGGCGAACGCCCCACCGACGCATAGCGCGGTCACCGCCAGCGTCACCAGCAACATTTTCCTGTTTATCATCACTCTCCCTCCGATCATCGTCCGGGCATCAACTGACGCGGGCCGTGCAGCGCGCACCACTTCCTGGATGAATTCCCCGCCATCGACGCCGATTTTTCCTGGAAACTACCTCGAAAATGTCCAGCCGTCAAGAGAATACCGGCGCATCAGTCGACTCGTTCAGAAGTCGGCAGAAAGGATCCGGCACCTGCGTGCCGGCGCTTATTCGAGCGCCGGCTCCAGCCCCCTCGTGGCAAGAGCCTGCTCGTGGCTGAGACTGCCCCCGGTATTACCGGCGGATCAACCTCAAAGTCCTTGACAACACCGGTGCTTGCGGTAAAAGGGGGTGACCGTTACGCGGTCGAGGCCGGGTTCGGATGGGGGGGAGAAATGAAGACCGTGGCAGCACCCGGCAATGGTGTGCCCATCAACCGCAGCCGCGCCATGAAGAGCCTCCCCTGATGCCGGCTATACCTCGTGTTCGCCCCGGCGCAATCCTCGCCGTCTCCGCATCCCTGCTGGTCCTGGCCCTCGTGGCGCGCCACGTCCTGGCGGCAGGCACAGCCACCCTTTACGTCGACGATGACAGCTCCTGCGTCAACGGGTGCGGCAGCCTTGCGAGCCCGTATCGCACCATCCAGGCCGCGATCGTGGACGCCAACAACCAGCTGGTCGCCGGCACCATCACCGGGGCAGTGATCCAAGTCGCCGACGGCACCTACCTCGAGCGCCTTTTCATCTACCCCGACATCCATGTCCTCTGCGCCTCCCCGGCCACGACCACCATCAATGCCGCGGGGTTCGGGCGCAGTGCCGTCATCTTCGCCTGCAGTGGCTGCGGCAGGCTGAACGACGACTTCTCCATTGACGGCTGCAAGATCACCGGCGGCATGGGCGAGGTGCACACCAGCTGGGTGTCGGGTGGAGGGGTGTTCGTCTTCGGCGATGCGGTCGTGAGCAACAACCTCATCACCGGGAATTCGATCGCCGGAGCCAAGCCGGCCTTTTTCGGCGCCGGTGTCTACATCGCCACCGGGCAGGCGGTGATCAGCGGCAACACGATCTCCAAGAACATCGCCAACCCGACCACGGGGACGGCGGAGCTGTATGGATACGGCGGAGGGATCTACGGGCTCGGCCCGCAGTCGATGGTGACGTCGACCTACCTCATCGAAGGGAACCTGATCGTCGAGAACTGGGCCCAGGGGAACGTCGGCAAGGGCGGCGCCATCAGCATGGACGGCAACCCGGGAACCATCATTCGGCGCAATATGATCATCGGCAACCGGTCGGAATACAGCGGCGGCGGCATCGAGTCGATGAGCACCTTCGCGGTGGCCGACAATCTCTTCTACGGCAACTCGACCGTCCTTTACGGCGGCGCCATCGACACTTTCCAGGCGGAAGTGCAGATTACCAACAACACGATCTTCGGCAACAGCGCCACCGGCACCACGATCCCATCGCAATACAACTTCGCGTCCTACGGCGGTGGCGTCGCGGTGGAGACGCTGGTGCCGCAGATCCCGCCCGAGGTCAGCCTGGCCAACAACCTGATCATCGGCAACACCGTCACCTCGGTCGGAACCGGGGGCGGGCTGTTCAGCGATCAGACAACGCCGGTCCTGCGCAGCAACAACTTCTGGAACAACCTGCAGCTCCCGTCGACCAGCAGCAACATCACCGGCGATTTCACCGATGCCACCGTGATCGGCCAGAACGGCAACATCTCAGCCGACCCGAGGTTCGTGGCGGTGCCGCTGTTCGCGGACGTGACGATCACGGCCGGCACCAGCTCGACGGTGGCGGTGCGCGATGTGGGGCGCTATGCGGTGAACCACCGTCTCGAGTACAACAACGACGGTGTGTCACGCACCATCACCGCCATCAACACGAGCACCAAGATCCTGACCTTCACGCCGGCACTTCCCGCCGCGTCGGCCGCCAACAAGATGGTGGCCGACTGGGGGGCTTCGAGCAACGTGACCGAGGACTTCCATCTCCAGCCCGGTTCACCGGCGATCGATGCCGGGAACAACACCTATGCCTCGCAGCTCGACCTGGACGGCCTGCCGAGGCTGGTGGACGGCGACAACAACGGCACGGCGACCGTCGACATGGGGGCCTACGAGGTGCAGCCACCGGACAGCGACGGGGACGGCGTCCCCAACGCGCAGGACTGCGCGCCGCTCGTCAGCTCGGTCCAGACCCCTCCCGGCCTGGTCGGCGAGACGGTGCGCGGGGCGAGCAGTTCCCCCACCGCCGTGAGCTGGTTGCGCATTCCGCAGGCGAACGCCTGCAACGTTTACCGCGGCGTGATCAACGGCGCGTTTGTCTACAACCACAGCTGCTTCGAGAACACCTCGCCGGATCGGCTGTCGCAGGATCCTCAGATACCGGCGGTCGGCACGGCCTTCTACTACTTCGTCGCGGGGGTGAACTCGTGCGCCGAAGGCGGGCTCGGCTCCAGCAATCCGGGCCTCGCCGGACCGCCCGTGTCGCGGCCCAACAGCGCCCCCTGCCCGGTCTCGAACGCCGACAGCGACGGCGACGGGATCGCCAACATCAACGACAACTGCGCCGCTGCGGCCAACGTGGCTCAGGGCGATCAGGACCACGATCGAGTCGGCGACGCCTGCGACAACTGCCCGAGCGTGGTCAACCCGGACCAGTCGGACGGCAACAGCGACGGGATCGGCGATCACTGCCAGGACAGCGACGGCGATGGCTACAACGCCAGCATTGACTGCAACGACCTGAACCCCGCGATCCACCCGGGCGCCACGGAGCTGTGCAACGGCGTCGACGACGACTGCGACACCAGCGTCGATGAAGACTTCGGCACCATCACATGCGGCTCGGGGGCCTGTCAGCGCACCGTCAACGCGTGCGCCTTCGGCTCTCCCGGTGTCTGCATGCCCGGCTCCCCCGCCGCCGAGACCTGCAACAACGTCGACGACGACTGCAACGGCACCGTCGATGACGGTCTCGGGACCATCACCTGCGGCCTGGGAGCCTGCCAGCGCACAGCCCCGGCCTGCGTCTCGGGGGCCGCGGGCGTATGCACGCCCGGGACCCCGACGACCGAAATCTGCAATGGCATCGACGACGACTGCAACGGTGTCATCGACGACGGGCTCCTGGACACCGATCTCGACGGGATTCCAGATTGCACCGATCCGGACGACGACAATGATCTGGTACCCGACCTGCTGGATTGCGCGCCCGTGACCTCTTCGGTCAGCGCCATTCCAGAGGAGATGGGTGATACGGTGCGCGTCGATGGTGTCGTGGCCGGAGCGATTTCGTGGGTGCCGATCGCGCAATCCAACGTCTACGACATCTATCGCGGCATCGCCGGGCCTAACACGCCGGGGGCCTACCTGCCGACGTCGGTCTGCCGCCTGGCCGAAAACCCGTCCAAGTCGTTCGTGGATTCGGACATTCCGCCGCTCGGCCAGATCTACTACTACCTGATCGCCGGTACGAATCGATGCGGTGAAGGCGGCCTCGGGCACACTTCCGACGCCACGACGCGCGTCGTTCCGGCCCCCTGCATGTCACCCGGCCTCGACACCGATCACGATCTGATCCCGGATCGCGACGACAACTGTCCGCTGCAACCGAACTCCGGCCAGGCCGATCTGGACCACGATGGACGCGGCGACGTCTGCGACAACTGTCCGGCGGTGCCCAACCCCGACCAGCTCGACTCCGACAACAACGGAGTCGGCGACGCCTGCTAGAAGAACCGTCCTGGAAAACAGAAACGGCGAACCGGACGCGGCTCGTCAGGGAAGGGGTTCGGAGCCGCTCGGCGGCACGAGATCCTGACAGAACGTCCCGCAGGTTTTGGCTGGCGTCCCCTCGTCCCTGCAGCACTTCTTGCACTGACCGCGGTTGGGCTCGAACAGGCAGGCGGCGAGGTCCGCGGGCTGCGGGGGCACCTTGGAGAGCTCCTGCCCGGTCTGAAACAGCGACGTGGTGATCAGGACCGAGGCGGCCGCACTGGCGAGGTTCGTGTCGACGAAGGCCCCTGGACGGGAAGTCGTGCCGGGCACGCCAAAGTACTTCATGATCTCCGCGAGCCGCTTCTCGGTCAGAGGAGCCTTGGGGTCACCGAGCGGAACGCCAAGCTCGCGAAGCCTGTCCACCGCCTGGGCCGACGTCAGGGAGAGGCCGCTGCTGCCGAAGTTGCTCAGGAGGGTGGCGAATTCGGCTTCCGTGATCGGTGCCGCCGTCGCACCCGGGGCCACCATGGCCACCACAGCGACCAGGATTCCCCCCCTCAGGATCGCAGCCTTCAGCTTCGAATGAGTTCTCATGCCGTCGCCTCCCCCCGTTCAGGCTTCCCAGAAGAAAATGGTCGGAGCGGACTCTATAAGCGGACCCGGCCGTCGTCAACTGGGTGCGCCGCCATCCCTCCCTGCGTCGGGCAGCCCCTCGAGGCGATGACAATCGTGTGATATTCTCCGGCGCATGGACGTGGAAAACATACAGTCGGGTCTTCGCGAACTCCAGCTCCCCGGATGGCTTCTGTACGATTTCCATGGCTCGAATCCGATCGCCCGCCACGTGGCTGGCCTGGGATCCGACCGCTTCTCGACCCGGCGCTGGTTCGGCCTCGTCCCGCAAAAGGGGGAGCCGGTCTGGCTCCACCACGCCATCGAAGCGCATCTTTTCGCCGACCTGCCGGGTCGGCGTGTTTCCTTCGTGTCGTACCGTGAGCTGCAGGAGAAGCTGCGGGAGCTCCTGAAAGGCATCGAGCGCGTGGCGATGGAGTACACGCCGGGCGGCGTGATCCCCTACATCTCGCGCGTCGATGCCGGGACCATCGAGATGGTCCGGGCCGCGGGTCCCGTGGTTGTGAGCAGCGCCGACCTCGTGCAATGGTCCGAAGCCCGCTGGTCGGCGGAAGGCCTGGCGTCGCACCGCCGGGCCGCCCAGGGGCTCAAGGAGGTCCTGCAATCGACCTTCGCGCACGTGGCGCGCGAGGTGGGCGCGGGGCGCGAGCCGACCGAGCACGCGGTCCAGCAGTTCATGGGGGAGCAGTACCGGAGCCGGCGCCTGCACTTCGATCCGCCGATCGTCGCGGTCAACGCCAACGCCGGCAACCCCCATTACGAGGTGCGAGCGGCCGACAGCTCCCCCATCCGGCGCGGCGACCTCCTCCTGATAGACCTCTGGTGCCGCGAGGAGAAAGAGGGCTCGATCTGGGCCGACATCACCTGGATGGCCTACCTGGGCGATCGCGTCCCCGATCGCTTCCGCGCCGTCTGGGACGTGGTCGCCGGGGCGCGCGACGCGGCCGTCGCCTACCTCAAGGAAGGGGTGGCGCGCGGCAAGCGGATCCGCGGGGCGGACGTCGACGAGGTCGCCCGCGAGCACGTCCGCCAGCACGGGTACGAGAAGCAGTTCCTGCATCGCACCGGCCACAGCATCGGCTTCGAGGTGCACGGCAACGGCTGCAACATCGATTCGCTCGAAACCATCGACGAGCGCCAGCTCATCCCGTTCACCGGCTTCTCGATCGAACCCGGGATCTACCTGCCGGAATTCGGCATCCGCAGCGAGATCGACGTCTATCTCGACGAGCGATCGGTTGAGGTCACGACGGCGGTGCAGGATCAGATCGTCCCGCTCCTCACCTGAAGCCGCGAAAACCCCGCTCCATCAGCACCACCACCCGCGCGATCTGCTCGAACGTCGGGTAGTCCAGCACCATCTGCTCGATCAACTCCTCCCCCCAGGAAGGATGGCGCTGCATCACCAGCCGCGCCAGGAGCCCGCGCTCCGGAAGGTCCGGGTTCAGCCGGCGCAGCGCCCGGTAATCACGGCGCAGGAGCCAGCGCTGAAAGACCACGCTGCGCAGGAAGCGGCGGTAGCCCCAGAGCGCCGCCAGACTTGCCGCCGCCGCGATCCCCAGCCCCGGCGCGTACGAGCCCATCATGAGGAGTCCGGCCAGGACCAGGCCGGCCCCGAGGGCCATGAGCGAGGGATCAAAAGCCCGAAGACGGGCGATCGACGGGCGGTCGAAGAAACGCAGCGACCTGCAATGCGCCACCAGGAGCCAGGCGAACAGACCCCCGAGAACCGCCGCGATTCCCGGTATCACCCGGGAGCACCGCACTCCGGCGGGGTACGGAGTTCCTGAGGGCGCACTTTATCGTTCGACATCGCGGGAAGGCGGATGATACCACCCACGGTGATGCTATAGTTTTGTCCTCGCGCTGGAGAAAGCCTCATGTCCCGTCCGCAACCCCTCTTCATCGACGGTCGCCAGGTCGAAACCGGCCGCGCCTCGTCCGTGCGCAGCCCCTACGACGGACACGAAGTGGCCAGCGTGGCGCTCGGCGAAGCGGCGCACATGGAGGCGGCGATCCAGGCGGCGGTGCGCGCCTTCCAAGTCACGCGACATTTGTCACGCCAGGAGCGCGCCGAGATCCTGCACCGCGTGGCCGCGGGGGTGGCGCGCCGCAAGGAGGCGATCGCCGCCGCCATGACCGATGAGATGGGGAAACCTCTGCAGTTCGCACGGGCCGAGGTCGATCGCTGCGTCACCACCTTCACCCTCGCCGCGGAGGAGGCGAAGCGCTTCGCGGGCGAAATCGTGCCGGTCGACATCGAGCCGCACACGCGCGGGTTCCACGCCCTCACGGTGATGGTGCCGATCGGGCCGGTCGCCGCCATCTCTCCGTTCAACTTCCCGCTCAACCTGGTGGCGCACAAGCTGGCGCCCTGCCTCGCCGTCGGCAGCAGCATGGTGCTCAAGCCGGCGCGGCAGACTCCGCTCGAGGCGCTGACGCTCGCGGAGATCGTGCACGAGTCGGGAGCGCCGGCCGGCGCCTTCAACGTCGTCAACTGCGAGCCGGCCGTGGGCGAGGTGCTGGCGATCGACGCGCGCCTCCCCTTCCTGACCTTCACCGGCAGCGTCGGAGTCGGCTGGAGCCTGAAGAGGAAGGCCTGGAAGAAGCGGGTCACCCTGGAGCTGGGAGGCAACGCCGCCTGCATCGTGCACCAGGACGCCG
>JAYUCR010000372.1:0-8769 GCA_043740165.1 Acidobacteriota bacterium
CGTGATCTGGGCGAGAACAAGGTGCAGGAGGCGCGGGACAAGGCCCCGGCGGTGAAGCCGGGGGTGCGGTGGCATCTCGTCGGCCACCTGCAGGGGAACAAGGCGAACCAGGCGGCCCGCCTGTTCGACGTCGTGCATTCGATCGATTCGATCGACCTGCTTGTCCGACTCGATCGCGGTGCCGTGGCGGCCGGGCGCCGTATGATCGGCCTCGTGCAGGTCGATCTGGCCGGCGAGGCCACGAAGTCGGGGGCGGAGCCCGAGGCGCTCGACGGCATTCTGGAGGCCGCTTCGGGCTGCTCCGCCGTGCAGGTGAGCGGCCTGATGATCCTGCCGCCGTACGACGCCGACCCGGAGCGATCGCGCCCCTGGTTCCGGCGCCTGCGGGCGCTGCGGGACGAAGCCGGCGCGCGGCATCCGCGGCTGGCCTTGCGCGATCTGTCGATGGGGATGACGGAGGATTTCGAGGTGGCGGTGGAGGAGGGGGCGACCTTCGTGCGGGTCGGCCGGGCCCTCTTCGGAGCGCGACGGACGACGATGCGGGAGGATTCATGAAGATCACGCCGATTGACATCAGCGGTCACGCCTTTGGAGTGAAGATGCGGGGCTTCGATCAGGAGGAGGTGCGCTCGTTCCTGAACCTCGTCTCCTCCGAATTCGAGGCGCTCATCGTCGAGAGCAGCTCCGTCAAGGAGCGGCTCGGCCAGGTGGAGGCGAGCATCAGCGACCTGCGCGAGCGCGAGCGGATCCTGAAGGAGACCCTGCTCACGGCGCAGCGGCTGGCGGACGAGATTCGCGAGGAGGCCCGCAAGGAGGGCCAGCTCATCGTCCGCGAGGCCGAGGTAAAGTCCTCGCAGCTCCTCGACCAGGCGGCGCGCAAGGCCGGCGAGCTGCAGGGCGCCATCACGGCGCTGCGCGTCGAGCGCGAGGCGTTCGCGCAGCGCGTGCGCTCGGCGGTGGAGCAGCACCTGCGCCTGCTCGACATGCACCACAACGAGGACGAGGTGGAAGACCGCCTGCGCTTCATGAAAAAGCCGCCCGAGAGCCAGGGCGCCTGAGGATTCCTACCGAGCCCGCATGATCGAAGCCGACCTGGCGATCGTCGAGGCCGCCGAGCTGGTCACGCTGGCGGGCGCGGCCCCGCGCCTGGGAGCGGCGCTCCGCGATCCGGGAGTCATCGCCGGAGGCTGCGTCGCCTCCCGGGCGCAGGACATCGTCTTCGTCGGCAGCGTCGCCGATTACCGCCGGCAGGTCCGCCTGCGCCCCGAGGGAACCGAGATCGACGCCCGCGGCCGGACCGTCCTCCCGGGCTTCGTCGATCCGCACACCCACCTGCCGTTCGCCGGCTGGCGCGACGGCGAGTTCGTGCAGCGCCTCGAGGGCGCCACCTACGAGACCATCGCCGCCGCCGGGGGCGGCATCCAGTCCACCGTCGCGGCCACGCGCGCCGCGACACCGGACGAACTGGTCGACCTCGGCCGGGGCCGGCTCGATCGGATGCTGCTGCACGGCACCACCACCATCGAGGCGAAGAGCGGGTATGGCCTGCGGCGCGCCGACGAGATGAAGCAGCTCGAGACCCTGCAGCGCCTGGGGGCGTCGCATCCGGTGTCGATCGTGGCGACGTTTCTCGGGGCGCACATCGTGCCGCCGGAGCGTCGCGCCGACCGCCGAGACTACGTCCGCGAGGTGACGGAGACGATGATCCCGGAGGTGGTGCGGCGCCGCCTGGCACGCTTCTGCGACGTCTTCATCGACGCGGGCGCCTTCACCCTGGAGGAGGGGGAGGCGATCCTGGGAGCGGCGGCGTCGGCCGGGCTGGGACTGCGGGTGCATGCCGACCAGCGCCAGGCCGGAGGCGCAGCGCAGCTCGCGGCGCGGTGTCGCGCCGCCTCGGCCGACCATCTCGACTTCATCGACAATGGCGGCATCGACGCCCTGGCGCGATCCGGCACCACCGCCGTCCTGCTGCCGGGCGCCTCCTTCTTTCTGCGCCAGGCGCACGATGCCCCGGCGCGCCGACTGATCGACGCCGGCGTGCCGGTCGCCCTGGCCACCGACTTCAATCCCGGCACCTGTCCGACCGAGGCGATGACCGCCATCCTCCCGCTGGCCTGCCTGCGGCTCGGGCTCCTGCCGGGCGAAGCGATCGCCGCCGCCACCGTGAACGCCGCGCACTCTCTCGGCCTGGCCGGACGGATCGGGAGCCTCGAGGTCGGCAAGGCCGCCGACATGCAGATCCTCGACGTGCCGAACCATCGTCATCTGGCCTATCACTTTGGCTTGAACCATTGCCGGGAGGTGGTGAAGGAGGGGCGGCTGGTGGTGCGGGATGGCCGGCGCTTGTTGACCGGGCCGGAGAGCCGAAGGTAAAGTCCGGCCGCGGAGGAACGCATTGCTCACGGGTCAGAGCCTCGAACAGTTCAGCGCCAGCCTGGCTTCCGGAACGCCGACGCCGGGGGGTGGGAGTGCGGCCGCCCTGGCCGGTAGCCTGGGGGCGGCGCTGGTGCAGATGGTCTGTGCGCTGAGCGTCGGGCGCGAGGCCTGCCGCCCACACGAAGCGGCCCTGGGCCGGGCCGCCGAGCGCGCCCAGGCGCTGCGCGGCGAGCTCCTCGGGCTCATCGATCGCGACGCCGCCGCCTACGACGGATTCCTGCGTGCCGTGCGGCTCCCGAAGGGGAGCGACACCGAGAAAGCGGCGCGCAAGATGGCGATGCAAGGCGCCACGCTGGTGGCCACCAAAACACCGCTCGCCACCGCCGCCGCCGCCGTCGCCGTCCTGGGACTCGCCCATGAAGTTGCCGGAATGGGGAACCGCAACGCCATCAGCGACGCCGGGACGGCCGCGGCCCTCGCGCACGCCGCCCTGATGAGCGCCGGCATGAACGTGCGCATCAACCTCGGCGGGCTGGGCGACCCGGCGAGCGCCGCCGGGATCGAGGAACGTCTGCGCGGGCTCGAAACCGAGGGGCTGCGGCTTCGGGACGCCTGTTTCGCCGCTGTTACTGCCGCGATCGGGACGCGCTGACTCCCGCCGTCGTGTGTGCCGTATTACAAAACAGAGATCGCTCCTCGTTCCGCATCTTGACCCGAAGTGGCCTCAAATCACGGCGCAGGGCCGATTTTATTTGCACCATATCGCGGAACAAATTACTTTGGGTGCGGCCGACAAATGCGCCAGTTTCGCCAAATCAAGTTGACAAGGGTCACCTCGCATCGTACTGGTAGCAACAATTGAGTAACACCCCCGGAGTCTGCGGCCAGTAGGCCGTTCTGGCGGCATCCGGGTGATGGGGATTGATAATGATGAATCGAAGGACTGCTTTCAACCGGGACGTCGGCGGCTCGGACACGCCAACGTCTCTCGCGCGCCGGGACAATCGCCCCGGCGCCTCTTCCCTCAACGGGAGGTTCTGATGCGTCGTCGTGAGTACATGAGATCCGTGAAGGTTCCATCGCTGGCCGTGGTGGCGGCCGTCATTCTGTTGCTGCTCCCGGTTGCGTTCACCTTCGGATCGCGCGGCAAGACGCCGGTCAGTACCATGGAACGCATGGAGGAGCTCGAGGCGCGCAAGACCCGCCAGCTGCCCCGCGTCCATGCGGTGGGACGCTCGGCCGACATGTCCCCGTTCGGGGCCGGGTTCGCGCCCGACGCCGCTGTTCCCGATTCCAAGACGCGGCGCAACCTCATCGAAACGGCCATCGGGTACGTCGATCTCAAGCATCCCGAGAATGGCGTGCTGCACCGCGTGCCGGCGAACCTGCGTTCCGAGGCGGCGTCGCTGAAGGCGGCGGGGAAGAAGGGCCAGGGCCATACCCATGGCGTGAACGTTCTCCAGGTGAGCGCTGAAGCCCTGCAGACCCAGGGGTTCGACGCCATCGAGCGCCAGGTGCGCCTCCACGCCCGCATCCTCGATCAGGTGCCGGAGCGCGGGCTGGTCGTCCGCGTCAAAAACGACCAGGACCTGCAGGCGCTGTCCGAGCTCTCGTTCGTCGAGGCGATCGGGCCGTTCGAGCCCGCCTACAAGGTGTCGCCCGGCACCGGACGGATTCCGTTGATCCAGGCGGAGCGCGCCCATGCCAAGGACCTCGACCTCATCGTGTCGCTGTGGACCGATACCGACGCTTCCTCGTCGCGCGGCGCCATTGAAGCGGCCGCGGGGCGGGATCGGGTCACGCCCTGGAGCCTCGACGGCACCATGCTTCATGTGAAGGGCTCGCCGCAGATGGCCGTCCGGCTGGCGCAGATGCCCGACGTGCGCAGCGTCGGCGAGATGACCGAGTTCATGCTGACCAACTCCGAGACGCCGACCACGATCATGATCGGCAACTCCGAGTCGAGCTTCGGCCTCGCCCGGCCGTATCACGACCTCGGCATCGACGGCGGCGGCATCGACACCAACGCGGACGGCCGTCGCATCAACAACGATACCGACACGGTGCCGCCGCAGATCGTGGCGGTGACCGACAACGGCATTTCGGTCGACGCGGTGCACTTCTCGCAGACCGCCACACAGGTCACGACGATTCCCGGGCCGATCGGCCCGGCGCACCGGAAGATCCAGGCCATCCAGACCGGCGAAGACCCTGGCGCGCTCACCTGTGACGCGGTGCTTTCGGGATCCAACACGCACGGCAACGTCGTGGCCGGGATCATCGCAGGAGCCCCGGGCGACCTGGGGATCACCTTCTCCAAGGGGATCGACCCCGCCGACGGTCCGGCGGTCTCCGGGATCAGCCTCGACGCGCTGGCGCGCGGGGCCCGCATCATCATGCAGGACTTCGCCCTGCCGACCCGCTGCCTGGTGACCGAGCTGGCCGAGGTGGGCGGCAACGTGGCGCCGGGCAACCTGATCGATCGCCTCAACACCGCCGTCTGCCCGAAGAGCGGCGGCGTCGGCGCCTGCTCCGGCATCACCGGCGGCGGCACCGAGGTCCACCTGCACGTCATGCCGTTCGGCACGCCCAATTTCGACAACCTCCTGAACAACGTGGAGAACGGGACCTATCCCATTGAAGCGCGGCAGATCGACCTCTTCCTGATCAACAACCGCGACTACATGGTGTTCAGCCCGGTCGGCAGCCAGGGCAACCAGGTGAACGGAAAGAACGTGGAGGAAGTGTGGCCCGACCTGTTCGACGGCACCGCCCTCGACAACGATCCGAACATCGCGCACCCGATTCAGATCCCGCCCCCGGCGACGGCGAAGAACTCGGTGACGGTCGGCGGCACCCTGTCGGACAACTGGACCGTGTTCGGCGACTTCAACGAAGAGGAAAATCCGATCGGCTTCAGCTCCAAGGGCCCGGCGACCGCGGCGTCGCTGCGCACGGCGCCGCTGGTGATGGCGCCCGGCACGGACGGCTCCGGCCTGTTCGCCTACCCGCTCTTCACCGCCGCCGCCACCAACCGCAGTCGCGACAACGACAACCTGGCCCCGGTCGAAAGCCAGATTGACGACGCCAACACCGGCACTTCATTTTCCGCCGGGTTCGTGACGGCGGCCGGCGCCATCATCCGCGACTATTTTGCCCAGGGCTTCTATCCGACCGGCACGCGGCAGACGAACGACCGGATGCCGCTCCTCTCCGGCCACCTGGTGCGCGCCGCCCTGGTGGCGAGCGCCAATTTCCTCGAGGTGCTGGACGGCGACATCCCGCCGAAGCCCAACACGACCGACCTGAACGTCTTCAACGCGCGCGCCGTCGATCTGGGCACCGTGTCCGGTGTTCCGGTCGGCGTCATCGGGAACGGCGTGCAGGGGTACGGGCGCGTGGTTCTCGACAGCGTCCTGCCGATCGCCAACTACCCGGCCACCCTCGGCATGGGCGGCCCCAACACCATCGAGTACCCGGCGGCCGGGCTCGTGATCTACGACATGCTGGGAACCGGGGAGCCGCCGATCAACAACTCGGCCAACACGCAGACCGAGAAGACCTTCACGGTCGACGGCGTGAACGCGGTGGTCCTCGGCGGAACTCGGGTGATCGCCAACGGGCAGCTGCGCATCGCCCTCTCCTGGCCCGACCCGCCCAGCCTCGAGAACTCCGGCGGCACGCTGATCAACGACCTCGATCTCGAGGTCGAATCGCCCGGGCCTGACAACAACATCGCCACCACCGGCGACAACCTCGTGTACGACGGAAACGTCTACATCCGGGGCGCCTTGCTGCCGGCCGGCCAGTGGGCGCAGGGTCGAGGCGTCGGGCCGGCCCCTGCGCACGACCGCCGGAACAACATCGAGGCCGTGCATCTGAGCACCTTCGTCGGCAACGGCTCCCCGAACCAGCTCCCCACGGGCACCTGGAAGGTGCGCGTGCTGCGCGGCACCGGCGGCGCCACGGCCGGCCAGATCACCGCCATCAATGGCGCCAACGAGGACACCAACGGCAACGGCCGGTTCGACACCGGCGAGCCCGACACCGACGGCGACGGCCTGCTCGATGCAGGTGGGCAGCCATTCGCCCTGGTGATCGCCGGGCCGGTCCTCGGGGTCGGCTCGCAGAACTGGAGCAGCTTGGCGCATTCCATGCCGGCGAGCAACGCCCGGTTCGACAAGTACCAGTACGGCTGCTCCGACCAGATCACCGCTTCCATCTTCGATCCCGACGGTACCGCTTCCGGCGTGACCAGCAACGTCCTGTTCCAGGTGGTCAATGCCGCCGGCGTCGTGCAGGACGAGGAGCGCGGCTACGCCTTCACCGAGACCACGGCCGGGAGCCACATCTTCCGGTCGCCGTCCCTGCCGTCGCGCATCGCCAGCCCGGCGATCCGCAACAACGGCGTGATCGAAGGCGACAACGGCCTCAGCGTCGTCGTCACCTATACCGACACGCCGCGTCCCGCCGAGGCGCGCGCCCGCTTCCAGTGCACGCCCAACATCGTCCAGTCGGTGATCGACGTGACCGGGCGGCCCAACCCGCAGGCGTTCCTCGCCGGCGGCTGCGATCGCGACAGCTACCTCGACTCGAGCGAGCGGCTGACCTATTCGATCGCCCTCCGGAATTTCGAGAAGGGGGACGACCTTACCGACGTCGAGGCGACACTGGCGGCCTCCGGCGCGGGCGCCGCCGCGGTGCGCATCCTCGACTCGCCGAAGAACATCGGCCGGATCCCGGGCGGCCAGGGCACCGGCGTCACTTTCAGTCTCGCCATCGATCCCAGCGCCCTGTCGGTCTCCCCGGTCGTCTTCACACTGACCCTGGACGGCAAGGCGCGCGGCGTCCGCCTGTCGCGCACCAGCTTCACGTTCAATCAGGTGCTCAACGCCGACAAGGAAGCGCTGCACTACTCGACCGACTTCCCGAACGGCGGCCGCGAGGTGCGCGACTACAACCGCAACCTCCAGATCGACAACCCCGACGTGCTCGATCCGTTCAAGGGGGTCTTCTGGCCGGACGAGGACGTGACCTTCGCCACGATGTTCGTGCCCAACAGCGTGAACAGCCTCATCAGCAACACGCTCGGCGAGGACCTGAACAACAACGGCAACAACTCCGACCCCGGCGAGGGCGACATCATCCCCAACGGGGCCGTCGATCGCGGCTTCCTGGTCTCCACCAACCCGGCGGACGTGCACAAGGCGCCGTTCAACTTCGACCAGAACAACGGCGGCTGGATCGGGCTCCGCCACCCCGACAGCAAGGTGGGGACGTCGATCGGCCCGAACAGCGTCTGGGAGTACAAGACCTCCGGCGCCTGCGGGGCGCAGTCGACGATCGCCGACGGCAATGCGGCCGCACTGTTCCAGGCCCCGGGCGCCGCGGGCATCTGGCACACCGGGGACACCGATCCGTCGACCCCGAGCGGCCAGCAGTGCGATAACTACCCGTACCCGAACGATCCGGCGACGCCGACCTTCGAGGAGCTGGTGTTCGACATCCTCGCGTCGCCGATCATCGCCAAGGTGAACCAGAAGAACGACGTGCGCAACTTCCCGTACACCGTCGAGTTCCAGCGGCTGGGCATCAACGTCAACATTCAGACCGCCGACTACGCCGGAGCCGACGTCGACTTCGACAGCGATGTCGACAACGACGAAGCCAATTGCCTGCTGTGCGAATACTTTTACTACCGGTTCGGCGACATCTACACCCTGGTGTCGCTCAACGCCTACAACTACGGAATCGATCCCCAGAGCAACACGCCGCAGCGCACCTTCGGGCCGCTCACCGACCCGGACAACTCGGTGGCTCTCTCGCCGCACACGGTCACCGGGGATGAAACCGGGTTCACGGGCTTCACCGACAACACCAATGTCCACAGCAGCAGCCCGATCCCGGTGGCGCCGCCCGATTTCCGTCCGTTCCCGTCTCCCGGCGCGCCTCAGGTCTGTGTTCCGGGCTGCGCCACGCCGGCGATCTGCTGCGAGCAGAACACCGTGGCCGGTCCTGAGCGCAACCTGGATATCTCCCTCCTGGAATACGAGGACGGTCTCATCTACCTGAGCCTCGGTCCCGGACAGGGGGAGCCGACCGGAGCCTTCGCTCCCGGACAGGCCGGCAACCGCTGGCAGATCGGCATCGGCTTCTGGGCCGAGGAGTCGACGTCGGCCGACACGGACTACGGCATGGGCGTCGACGACGTCGTCCTGGAATGGGACGAGGTGCATCCGATCCCGGAGGCCACCGCCGCGTGCACGCGCTTCGGCGGGGTCGGGCAGCCGGCCGGCCTGCAGTGCGCCACGCTCTCCGTCGATCGGCTCAATGTCTATGAGTGCAACGAGACGATCGGCATCACGGTCAACGATCCGCGCCGCGCCGGCGTCG
>JAYUCR010000373.1:0-8768 GCA_043740165.1 Acidobacteriota bacterium
GTTGAAGCGCTCGAGCAGTGTCCCCTTCACGCGCTCCAGCTCGGCGAGCGACTTGTTGTAGTCGGCCTTGGCGAGGTTCTCGCGCGCCTCGGCATTCGAAAGGTCGTCCTGGAACTGCAGCACCTGGAAGGAGGTGCTCATGCCGTTCTCGAATTTCTTCTGCTCGGCATCGAGCTTCTCGTGCTGCAGCCGCACGTTCACCTCCGACGCCTTCACCCGCTTCATGTTGGTCTCGACGGCGCGCACGGCGCTGCGCACCTCCAGGCGCGCCTCCTGCTCCACCTGCGCCAGACGGAACTGCGACTGCGCCAGGCTGCTCTCGGCCGCCTGGTAGTTGGAGATCGCCAGCCGGTTGCCGATCGGGACGGAGAGCGCCAGGCCCAGGGACCAGTTGGTCTGGTTGCGGTCTTTCAGGTCGCTGTAGGACTGCGAGTAGCTGCTGTCGTCGAATCCGAGGTTGCCATAGGCCCCCTGGAAATCGAGGCCCCAGCGGCGCAGGTTCTTGTCGGCGCGCAAGGTCGTCTCCCGGCTGAGCAGATCGAGGCGCGCCTGCTCGAGATCCGGACGGTGGGACAACGCCGCGGTGAGGGCCGTTTCCTCGCTCGGCTCGAACTCTTCCAGGTAGAGCGGATCCGAGGGGCGCACCGGCCGTGCCCAGTCGGGGGAATCCTTCCGCATGCCGATGACGCGCCGGATGTTGTCCTCCGCGGCGCGCACGGCCGCCTCGAAGATGATCACCGATTCCTCGCGGTCCGCCACCTGCGCCTCGGCCTGCGTGATCTCGATCGGCGCCAGCGTTCCGACGCGCACCTTGATCCGGTTCTGGGCCAGGAAATCCTGCGCCAGCTTGAGCGAGAAGCGCGAGGTGCCGAGCTGCAGGATGGCGTAGTTGAGGTCGGCGTAGGCCTTCACGGCGCTCGCCACGGTGTCGAGCACCGTCTGCCGGAACTGCGACTCGCTGATCCCCAGGCTGTTCTGCGCCACGACGATGCTGGAGGTGTTGACCTGGCGTCCGAGATGGCGCAGCAGCGGCAGGTTGTAAGTGAACTTCCAGTCGGTGTTGTAGCCGGTGCTGCTGTTGGCGCCCAGCTGGTTCGCGGTCTCGCTCTTGTCGTCGCTGACGTCGACGTTGAACTGGTACGAGCCGCCGATGCTCAGCGGGTCATACCACTGCGCGCTGTAGGCGTTCAGCCGAACCGACGAGGAGTACGGCCCGATGAACGACGAAATCCGCTTCTGCTGGTCGCTGCTCTTGTAAGCGCTGCCGGTCAGGAGCGGATTCAGGACCGATTCCTCGACGCCGACGAACGCGTCGGAGACCTGGGGATCAAAGCGCCGCACGGCGATCCCGATGTTGTCCGCCAGCGCCTTTTCGATGCACTCCTTCTGCGACAGGACGATGGCATCGGGAGGGACGGTGTCGATGACCGCGGGTTCGGCCAGGGACGATCCTTGCGCTTCCTGCGCCACCGCGACCGGTACGAGCGCCGGCGCGGGCCACAGCATGGAGAATGAGAGCAGACACATCACGGCCGGACGAAGTCGCATCAGGTCACCTCGGTCGCACACTATACGCAGGACATCACCCGGGAGTTTCAGGCCCCTGGCGCCAGGTGACAGGCCGCCCAATGACCCGGCGCCACCTCCCGCAGGGGAGGGTCGTCCCGCCGGCACACCTCGATCGCCACCGGGCAGCGCGGATGGAACCGGCAGCCCGGGGGAGGGTCGGCGGGCGAGGGAGGATCCCCGTGGATCCGCCCTGTGTCCCGAACCCGCTCGGGGTCCGGGACCGGTATCGCCTGCAGGAGCGCCCTAGTATAAGGATGCAGCGGGTTTCTGAATAGATCCCCGGTCGGTGCCAGCTCGACGATCCTCCCGAGGTACATGACCGCCACCCGATCGGCGATCGCCTCCACCAGCGCCAGGTCGTGGGAGATGAAAAGGTAGGCGCAGCCGTACTCCTGCTTCAGATCGATCATCAGATTGACAACCTGAGCCTGCACCGAAACGTCGAGCGCCGACACCGGCTCATCCGCGACGATCAGCTTCGGGCGCAGGGCGATCGCCCGGGCCACGCCGATCCGCTGCCTCTGCCCTCCGGAGAACTCGTGCGGATAGCGGCCGCGCGCTGTGCTCTCGAGCCCGACCCGCTCGAGCAGGCGGTCGACCATCGCGTTGCGCTCGGCACGGCCGGCGCCGACGCGGTGGATGTCGAGCGGCTCGCGCACGATGGCGCCGACCGTCATGCGCGGGTTGAGCGAGCCGTAAGGATCCTGGAAGATCACCTGGATGTGACGCCGCATCCGCCGCAGCTCGCGCGGCTTCAGGGCGAGGAAGTCGATGCCGTCGAAGCGCACCTCGCCCGAGGTCGGCTCCAGCAGGCGGAGGATGCAGCGCCCGGTGGTCGTCTTGCCGCTCCCCGACTCGCCCACCAGCGCCAGGGTCTCCCCCGGCATCATGGTGAACGACACGTCGTCCACCGCCCGCACCCAGCCGGAAACCCGCGCGAACATCCCGCGTCGGATCGCGAAGTGCCGGACGAGCCGGCGCACCTCCAGGAGCGGTGCGCTCGCGGCGCCAGCCGAAGGGCTCACGCGAGACCTCGAGGGGGAGGCGTGCGCGGCCGCCCCTCCGGATCGTGGTGCAGGAAGCAGGCGACGCGGCGCGCGGCACCCTCCGACGCCGGCCCGAGCGGCCGGGCCTCCGGAACCTGCTGCGGGCATTCGGGAAGGCGTTCGGGGCAGCGCGGGTGGAAGGCGCAGCCGTCCGGCAGGTGCGCGAGGTCGGGAACGCTCCCCTCGATCGCCTGCAGGCGCCGCGCGCCGCGATGGGGCCCGGCCCCCTCCGCGGACGAGTCGGCGGGGCGCGGGACCGATCGCAGCAGGCCCCGCGTGTACGGATGCGCCGGATCGCGGAAGAGATCGCGCACCGGCGCCTCCTCGACGATGCGCCCGGCGTACATCACCGCCACGCGATCGGCGGTCTCGGCGATCACCCCGAGGTTGTGGCTGATCAGCAGGAGCGAGAGGCCCAGTTCGTCTTTGAGTCGTCTCAGGAGATCGAGGATCTCCGCCTGCAGGGTGACATCCAGCGCCGTGGTCGGCTCGTCGGCGACGACGAGCGCCGGCCTGCAGGCCAGCGCCATGGCGATCAGCACCCGCTGCCGCATGCCGCCCGACATCTGGTGCGGGTATTCGTGCACGCGGCGCGCCGGGTCGGGGATGCGGACCAGCGCCAGGAGCCGCGCCGCCTCGGCCATCGCCTCCTTCTTTCTCATCAGGCCGTGGACGAGCAGCCCCTCGGCGATCTGATACCCGACGGTGAGGACCGGATTGAGCGCCGCGGTCGGCTCCTGGAAGATCAGGGCGATCTGCCGCCCGCGGTAGCGGCGCATCTGCCGCTCCGGGAGGGCCATGAGGTCGACACCGCGGAAAAGAATGCGCCCGCCGGCGATCCGTCCCGGCTCCGGCACGAGACGCAGGAGGGCCAGCGCCGTGACGCTCTTGCCGCACCCCGACTCGCCCACGAGACCGAGTGTCGAGCCCTCCTCCACCTGGAAGGAGATCGCGTCGGCCGCCCGCACCGTCGTTCCGGACGGCCCGGGAAACTGGATCGTCAGGCTGTCGACCTCGAGGAGGGAGGTCACCCGCGCCCCCTCACACCAGGTCGCGGGCCCGGTAGGCCCCGAAGGCGGCGCGCAGGCGGTCGGCGATTTCGCCCAGGGTGGCGAAGGCTTCGACCGCCCGCAGGATCGCCGGCATGAGGTTGTCGTGGCCGCGCGCCGCCGACTCGACGGCGAGGAGCGCCGCCTCGGTCGCCGCCGCGTCCCGCCGCGCCCGCAAGGCGCGCACCCGCTCGCGCTGCGCTTCCTCGAGCCCCGGATCGATTTTCTGGATCGGGATCGACGCGCCCTGCGATGACGTCCCCGGCCCCGCCGCTCCCGCGCCGGCGTCGCCGACGAAGCGGTTCACGCCGACGACGACGCGCTCCCCGCGCTCGAGCTCGAGCTGCGTGCGGTAGGACACCTCCTGGATCTCGCGCCTCTGGAACCCGGACTCGATCGCCTTCACCGTGCCCCCGCACCGGTCGATCGCCTCGAGATAGCCGCGCGCCTTCGCTTCCAGGGCCGAGGTGACCGATTCGATGGCCCACGATCCGCCGAGCGGATCGACCGTGTCGCCGACACCCGATTCGTACGCCAGGATCTGCTGCGTGCGCAGGGCGATGGTGGCCGCCTTTTCGGTCGGCAGGCTCAAGGCCTCATCCATCCCGTTGGTGTGCAGGCTCTGCGCCCCTCCGAGCACCGCCATCAGCGCCTGCAGGGCGACGCGAGCGACGTTGTTCTCCGGCTGCTGCGCGGTGAGGGTCGACCCGCCGGTCTGCGCATGGAAGCGCATCTGCAGGGCGCGATCGCCGGTCACGCCGAAACGCTCGCGCATCAGCCCGGCCCACAGGCGGCGCGCGGCGCGGAATTTCGCCACCTCCTCGATCAGGTTGTTGTGGGCGTTGAAGAAGAACGACATCTGCCCGGCGATCGCTTCCACGGAGAGCCCGGCGGCCCGCGCCGCCTCGAGGTAGGCGATGCCGTTCGCGAAGGTGAACGCGATCTCCTGCGCCGCCGTCGATCCGGCCTCGCGGATGTGATAGCCGCTGACGCTGATCGTGTTCCAGCGCGGCATGAGATCGCGGCAGAAGGCGAAGATGTCGGTGACGATACGCAGCGACGCCGCGGGCGGATAGATGTAGGTGCCGCGTGCGATGTATTCCTTCAGGACATCGTTCTGCACCGTGCCGGAGAGGCGATCCGAAGGCACGCCGCGCCGCCTGGCCACCGCCAGGTACAGCGCGAGCAGGATCGCCGCGGTGGCGTTGATGGTCATCGAGGTCGAGACCCGATCGAGGGGAACCCCCGCGAGCAGCTCCTCCATGTCCTCGATCGAGTCGATGGCGACGCCGACCCGGCCCACCTCCCCCTGCGCCATCGCATGGTCGGAGTCGTATCCCATCTGGGTCGGCAGGTCGAAGGCGATCGACAGGCCGGTCTGTCCCTGGTTCAGCAGGTAGTGCAGTCGTTGGTTGGTCTGGCGCGCGTCGCCGAAGCCGGAGTACTGTCGCATGGTCCAGAACCGGCTGCGATACATCGTCGGCTGCACGCCGCGCGTGAACGGCGCCTGCCCCGGGAACCCCACCGCCTCCATGAAGTCGATCCCGGCGACGTCCGCGGGGGTGTAGATCCTCTCAAGGGGAATGTCGGAGTCGAGACGAAACGACGCGCGACGCTCCGGCAGGCGCTCCAACGCCTCGCTCAGAGGCCCCTGCTCCCACGCGGCGATCAGCTCGTTCAGAGGGCGCGTCACGACGGAAAACTACCACAAGAAGCCTTCTGGCGCGGCCCGTCGCCGGAGACCGGCCGGCGGAGCTGGCGGCGGAGCCTGCGCTTGCGGGGCACGGGTCCGGGCGCGCGGCTGGCCTCGGGACTCGGTGATAGCTGCTCAGATCCAGCTAACGGCCTACGCGCACCCTCCCCTCTCTTCGCCGCGCCGGGCTCCCTCTGTGAAGCGCGGGAGCAGCCGGCGCGGTCTCAGAAGGCCCCGCAAGCGCAGGCTCCGCCGCCATCAACGATTGACGCAACTCCCGCCACGCACCGGCCCGGTTGAGGGATCGATTGCGCTTACGTGGGGATGATCGAGGCGGGTCGTGGCCTGGGGAGAATTACGGGCAGGGGGCGGGGGAGACGCGGATGGTGCCGTCGGTGCGGCGGCCCAGGGCGTCGAGGGCGCCGGCGGCTTTGCTGCTGTGGCCGACGAGGTAGTAGTAGATGTTGCCGAGGGGCGGCAGGGCGCCGGCGTCCTGGACGCTGATGACGCTTCCGACCGTTGCCTGCGGCACGTTGGAGGTCAGGCAGAAGAGTGTGGCCATGTTTGGCTCGCTGCCGAACGCGGTGATGGTGCCCCGGAAGACATCGTAGCCGTCGACCGAGCTGAGCTGCGGCCGCGCCGCCCAGGAGATCACCGCCGTCGTCCCGGGCACCCCGTGGGTCAGGTCGACCCGGATGTCGTTCCCGTCCCCGGTGTAGACCAGCGCCTGCGCCACGACCCCGTTCACGCTGGCGCAGGCCGTGTTCGCCGAGCACCGCACCTTCACCCGGTAGCTCGCGTCCTTCAGCGGCGCATCCACGAACTGGTTGCTCGTGTTCCAGTCCTGCACCACCAGGCCGTCCCGCTCGAACCGGAACTGCGCCACGCCCCCCGAGCAGCCCCCCGGCAGGCTCGACCCCGAGGCGTCCAGGATCAGCCTTTCGCCACGCTCCACCACCCCGTCCCCGTTGTCGTCAGCGATCGTCAGGGCCGCCAGCGTTCCACCGTCTCCCACCCCGGCGTTGCAGGCCGCGGGACAAGTCCCGGGCAGCGGCGGCTTCGTGTCCGGGTTCGGGGTCAGCTGCTGCGTGATCGCCCCCGTCACACGGATGTCGTCGATCCACCAGCCGTCGTCGGTGTCGAGATCCTCCCAGGTGCCGCCGAGCTCCTGGTAGGACGAGGCCGCGTTATTGAATTCCCACGATTGCCCGATCCACCGGATGCGCACCCTCTGGCCGAGGAACGCGGACAGGTCGAACTTCGTCTGCACCCAGTTGCCGGTGCCGGTCGCGCCCAGGTTTCCGGGGCCCGGGCAGCCCAGGGTCGTGGTGTTGTCGTAAGGCCAGCCGCAGGAGGCCCAGACACCCTGCGGCCAGCACATCGTCTCGTGCTTGCCGCGCGGCGCCGGCTGGGCCGATCCGGTGTCGCCTGGAGTCAGGTTGCAATAGGTGATGGCGGCGCCGAACCGGCTCCAGATCTGTGGCACGTGGTCGTAGACATTTTCATACGGCGCCAGCTTGTCCCAGAAGCCCCAGGCATCCACGGCCGGGCTGGCATTCGTGTCGAGCTGGATCTGCACGTCGCCGTAATCGAACGCCTCCTCGTCCTGGACCGGACGCGCCGCGCCGGTCGGCGGCCCGTGGCTGGCCGCGCGCCGCCCAAACCGGTTCAGATCGCTGATCGTGATCATGTCGGCGATGTGGAAGAAGCTCAGCTCCAGGTCGCCCGGATCGGGGAAGACCGCCAGGTTGATCGGGCTGGTGACGAAGGCGGCCAGCTGCCGGAACCGGGTCGTGTCGCCCGAACGGCTGAAGGGATCGATGTGGTGTCCCCAGTGCAGGGAGTTGGCGCCGCTGTGCGCCAGCGCCCCGTCCGTCGGCGTGACGAACAGCGCGGCGGCGGGGGGGCAGGTGCCGGCCGGGCAGTGGATGTGCCAGCCCATGTCGTTGTCCGGATCGATCCGGCAGCCCGCATCGAGCGGCGGAACGTTGAAGCCGCCGCAGGCGACACCCGACAGGGTGCCCAGCCCTCCGCTCCCGGTGGCCACGGTGTAGCCGATCGTGTCGTTCTGCGATCCCGGCGCGCCGATCGGCTGGCTGCCGACGCGGATCCCGGGGACGCCATCGCGCTCCGTCTCGAAATTTTCCAGGATGATCCCGTCATCCGCCGTGGAGGGGATCCCGTCGGGACCGGGGACCTTCACCTGCGCCGCTCCGCCCGGCAGGTCGAGATCGGCCAGCAACCGCACCGGGACGGTGGTGGCCGTGCCGAGCGCCTCCGTGGAAATCAGGGTCAGCACCAGGTCGAGCGTCGCCGGGTCCGATCCGCTGACGCTCTGCAGCGCCGGGCTGGCCACCAGCTCGAAGAAGTCGCCGGTGTCGTCGGCGGTGCCGGCGATCTTGTCGGGGCCGATCGATCCGAGCACCACCGTCTGGCCGACCGGGAAAAGCGCCCGGCGCACCGACGGCACCGTGATGCAGGCGATCTCCGGATCGGTGCTGTTCAGGGTGAACGTGACATTGTGCAGGTCGGAGGTGCCGGTGTTGGTGACCGACAGATAGACCCGGCCGCGCTCGCCGGCGTCGATGAACAGGTCGTGATCCCCGTCCACGTCCCCCTCCTGCGCCTGGCGCACCACGAGACGCGCCAGGGGGAGGACGCGGCAGTCGACCTCCACGCCGTAGCGCACCAGGTCGTCGGGGACGCCGTCGCGGTCGTCGTCCAGGGTGCCGACCGGGTCGCACTCGTCGCCCAGCCCGTCCTGATCGCTGTCGCGCTGATGCGAGGTGTTCGGGATGACCGGGGCGTTGTAGACCGTCGGGCAGTTGTCGAGGCTGTCCGCGACACGATCGGTGTCGGCATCATCGCCCACCAAGGAGCAGGTGCCGGAGTTGGCGACGGTGGAGCGGGCGCAGGGCTCCTGCGCGATGTTGAGGCAGGTCTCTCCGGCCGGGCAATTGGCGCTGCTGGCGCAGACCGTCGAGGAGGTCAGGCTGCACAGCCCCGTGATCGGGCAATTGGCGCTGGTGGTGCAGACCACCGTGCTGGTGCGCGCACATGAGCCGTTGGGAGCCTGGGCCACGGCCGCTCCCGTGCAGTCGCCATCGCAGGCGTTCCCGAGGTTGTCGCCATCGGTGTTCAACTGGTTGGCGTTCGCGGCGCGGACGCAGTTGTCGCTGCGATCGGCGACCCCGTCGCCGTCGCGATCGCTGACCTGATCGCAGGCCGACCCGCGTCCGGCCACCGCGCCCGGCGCCTGGCCCGGGTTGTAAACGTCGGGGCAGTTGTCGCTGGCGTTGGCGATCCCGTCGAGGTCGACGTCGTCGAAGTCGCAGACGTCTCCCACCCCGTCGCCGTCGGAATCGCTCTGGAGCGGGTCGGCCACGGCCGGGCAGTCGTCGCACAGGTCGC
>JAYUCR010000374.1:0-8763 GCA_043740165.1 Acidobacteriota bacterium
CGGGCAGGCGGTGCTCGACCTGGCCTGCGGCACCGGCCGCCACGCGCTGCTGCTCGCCTCGGGCGGCTTCGAGGTGCGCGCCGTCGATCGGGATGCGGCGGCAATCGAAACGCTTCGGGCGACTGCCGCGCGGCTCGATCTCGCGGTCCGCGCCGAGGTGCTCGATCTGGAACAGGGGGAAGTCGATCTCGGCGACGCGGCCTACGACCTGATCCTCGGCATCCACTACCTGCACCGGCCGCTCTTCCCGGCGCTGCGCCGGGCCCTCCGTCCGGGCGGCACGCTCCTCTACGAGACCTTCACCACCGCGCAGGCGGCGCGCGGCCGCCCGACCAATCCTGACTTCCTGCTGCAGCCGGGAGAGCTGCCCCGCCTCGCGGCCCCGCTTACCGTCCTGCGCCAGCGTGAAGGGGAGTTCGACGGCCGGATGGTCGCCGGCATCGCCGCCCGGCGCTGAAGCCCGGGCCCGGCCCTGAGCCGATCGAAGAATTACCCCAGTGGTGCGTCGAGCTCCATCGCGACGTTGTTCTGCAGCGCGTTGCTCACCGGGCAGCCGTCCTTCGCCTTCATGCCTTCCAGACGGCGCTCGATTGACGTGTCGGCATGCGCTCCTCCTTGGTTAGAGGATCCAGCCCGGGAGCTCGGTATCGGGGGCCAGCTCGAATGCTTCGACGCCGCGGCGGAAAAGGCGCGCCGGGGCGGCGCCGCGCAGCGTGCGCCGCGTGTCGTTCAGCTCCAGCCACGATCCTTCGCGCAGGCCGACCACCGGCGTGTCGTTCTCTTCGAGGAATTCCAGGATTCGCGTCTCGCGCGTCTCGCCCATGTGGGGGGAGGCCGGGTCGGGGTCGAGATAGTGGCAGTTCATCTGGAACCGCACGAGCCCGAGCGCCGCGAACGAATCCGGCCGCACGATCGGCATGTCGTTGGTGGTCATGATGGTCGGCGCCGCGATTCCGGTCCCGGCGCTCGAGCCCATGTACGGCATTCCGCCGCGGACCCGATCGCGCAGCGGATCGAGCAGGCCGGCGCGCTGCAGTCGATCGAGAAGACGCCAGGTGTTCCCACCGCCGACGAAGACGCCGTCCGCCGATTCGATGACCTTCCGGCCGGCGGCATCGGGCTGCACCTTTTCCACCTCGAGGCCGAGCTGGCGGAACCGGTCGCGCGCCCGGGCGGTGTAGCCCGCCTGGTCGAGCAGGGCGAACGGCACGAACCCGATCCGGCGGACGCCGCGAAAATGATCCGCGATGGCGGCGGCGGCGTGATCGAGATAGCCGCCGCCGAAGTTGGTCGAGTTGCTCAGGAGAAGGAGGCGCATCGGCTCAACTCCTGGCCGGCCCCGGGCCGGGGAGCCGCCGCGCCAGATCCTGAATCTGATCCATCCAGTCCTTGAGCCCGGGGGCGAAGGCGCGCGGCACGCACTCGCCGCAGATCTCGCCGCCCAATCGCCCGATGGCGTGCAGCGAGCGGTCGAGCGCGGCGGAGCGGGGCGCTGCCGCATGGGTCGCCCCCGCGTGGTCGGCGCCGCGCGCCAGGCAGGCGACCAGGTCGTGCAGCTCGCGGAACGCCGCCGTCAGGGTCACCAGGATCGCCTCGACGGTGTCTTCTTCGAGCTCCGACTTCGGGCGATACAGCAGGTCGTGCACCGTCCGCAGCTCGCGCGCGAAGACCATCGCGGCGCTCTCGGCCCGCGCCAGGGTCCGCGGCGGCGGAACGCCTCCGTCGCCACAGGTCAAAGCGATCGCCTGCATCTCCGACAGCGCCAGGTGGAGCCCGGTCTGCACCCGCCCCAGCCGATCCTCGAAGGCGATGCGGTGGATCTCGTCGATCACCTGCTCCTGCCGGCGCGACACGAACTTGGAGATGACGAAGCCGAAGATGAGCAGCCCGGCGATCGCCTCGACGATCGCCAGGACCCGCATCGGCCCGGTCGGCAGCACGTCGCCATACCCGACCGACATGGCGGTGATGAAGCTGAAGTAGATCGCCGACAGGAGACCACGCAGCGTCATCGGCTCCGGGGTGCCCGCTTCCATCAGGCCGCCCAGGCCTCCGAGTCCCGCGATCCAGTAGAGCACCCCGAACCCGATCGCCATGCCGAGCCAGGCGAGCAGGAGCTGCCCGACCGATCGCGCCGCCAAGGCGTCGAGGAGCCCGACCGCGAAACTCCCGGACCGCGCCACGCGCGCCATCGTCCCGTGTCCGGGAGGAGCGGCGGCCCGGGCGCCGGCCTGCTCCGTCGCGCCGGCGGCCATCGCGCCCGCGACGATCGCGCCGGCGGCCCTCGTGGCCCGCTCGTCCCCCATCTCGATCCGCCCTCCGCTCTCCGTCCACTCCGCCATGCCGCCGGTGAAGGCGCGCACCCTCGTGTAGCCGAGCGCGCGCAGCAGGCCGACCGCCTGCAGGTCGAGGGTTCAGGTGGGGCTGGCGCAGTAGACCGCCAGCTCCTGCGTGCGATCCGGGAGAAGGCGCCGCGCCTCTGTCGGGATTTCGGCCAGCGGCAGGCTGATCGAGCCCGGGATCCGGCCGGCCAGGAACGCCTCGCGCGGCAGCACGTCCACGATCGCCAGGCTCCGATCGCCGAGGCGCCGGAGGATCTCCCCCCGCGAAATCTCGACGACCGGCTCGGTAAGCGACGGCCCGTGCGTTCCCTGGCTCATAGGTGCCGCGATCATACAACGGGGCCGCACGCCCCCTTGCTCCCCGGCCGCCGGCGTAGCACAATCCCGCTCCCGAATCCGGTGCACGACCCGAAGTGACCGACCCGAGGTGACCATGAGCCGAATCTCCCTGCCCGCCGCCTTCCTGATGCTTCCGCTGTTGCTGCCGCTCGCCGCGCCGCCCGCCGTCGCCGCCGACAAGCGCCTCGTGACCCTGGACGACATGTACGCCCTCCGCGACGTCGCCGATCCGCAGATGGCGCCCGACGGCGACTGGGTCGCCTACGGCGTCGAGACCGTCGACGCGAAGCGCGACCGGCACGACATCGATCTCTACATGACCTCGTGGGACGGGCAGAAGACCGTCCGGCTGACCTCCAGCCCGGCGAAGGAGCACACGCCGCGGTTCTCCCCGGACGGGAAGTACATCGCCTTCCTGTCGGACCGCGACTACAAGGAGAAGACCGACCAGGTCTGGCTGCTGACCCGCGCCGGCGGCGAGGCGCAGCGGGTCACGGATCTCAAGGGCGGGGTGACCGACATGGTCTTCTCGCCCGACGGCACCCGCCTGCTGCTGGTCGCCGACGATCCCGATCCGGATGAGGCGGACTCGGACGACACCACGGCCGACGACGGCGAGGAGATCGAAAAGACCGATAAGCCGATCGTCATCGACCGGTTTCAGTTCAAGGCCGATGAGGAAGGGTACCTGCGCGGCGTCCGCAGCCACCTTTATCTCTTCGACATGGCCACCCGCAGGACCGATGCGCTGACCTCGGGGCGGTATGACGAGCACCTGCCCGCCTGGTCTCCCGACGGCACGCGCGTCGTCTTCGTCACCAAGCGCGGCACCGACCCCGATCGCTACGACTCCTATGACCTGTACGTGATGGACGCCAAGCCCGGGGCGCCGTCCAAGCAGCTCACCACCTACGAGGGGGCCGACGGCGACCCGAGCTGGGAGGCCGGACGTCCGGCCTGGAGCCCCGACGGGCAGACCATCGCCTACCTGCAAGGGGGTCTGCAGAAGTGGATCTATTACTCCGGCTTCCACCTCGCCGTCATCCCGGCCGCGGGGGGGACGGCGCGGCTGGTGGCGCCCGACCTCGATCGCAACATGCTGATGCCGCAGTTCTCCGCCGACGGCGCCTCGATCACCTTCCTCCTGGAGGACGACGGCAGCGTCCACCTGGCGAAGGTCCCGACCGCCGGCGGGCGCGTCGAGAGGCTGCTCGAAGGGCGCCGCACGGTGAGTGACTTCGCCACCGCCAGGGATGGCCGCGTCGCCGTCCTGACCTCGACGCCCCAGGAGCCGCCCGAGATCTACGCGCTCGAGCGGGGCGCCATGCGGCCGCTGTCGAAGCAGAACGAGGCGCTCCTCTCCGGCCTGCGCCTCGCCACGACCGACAGCACCTCGTTCAAGAGCAAGGACGGGACGGAGATCCACGGCTTCATGGTCAAGCCGCCCGACTTCCAGGGCGGGAAGAAGTACCCGACGATCCTCCGGATCCACGGCGGGCCGGTGAGCCAGCACCAGAACGAGTTCGATTTCGACTGGCAGCTCTTCGCGGCCCAGGGCTATGTCGTCGTCGCCGCCAACCCGCGCGGCTCGTCCGGGAGGGGCGAGGAGTTCTCCAAGGCGATCTACGCCGACTGGGGGAACAAGGACGGCCAGGATGTCCGGGCCGCCGTCGACCAGGCCATTCAGCAGGGGATCGCCGATCCCGATCGGCTCGGCGTCGGAGGGTGGAGTTACGGCGGCATCCTGACCAACTACGTCATCGCCCAGGACCAGCGCTTCAAGGCGGCGACCAGCGGCGCGGGGATGTCGAACATCCTGGCCGGCTACGGCACCGACCAGTACGTTCGCGAGTACGAGAATGAACTCGGCACCCCCTGGAAGGCGGCCGATCTCTACATCAAGCTGTCGTATCCCTTCCTGCACGCCGATAAGATCGTCACCCCGACGCTCTTTCTGTGCGGCGACAAGGACTTCAACGTTCCACTTCTGAATTCCGAGCAGATGTACCAGGCGCTCCGGAGCCTCGGCCGCGACACCCGCCTGGTGATCTACCCGGGGGAATTCCACGGGATCGCGACACCATCGAACGAGAAGGACGTCCTGCGGCGGTATCTCGACTGGTACGGCTCGCACCTGAAGTGAGCTGAGCCGGGGAGCCGGCCCGGGCCGGGGCTTGCCGCAGCAGGGTCGCGGTCTTAGATTGCCCCGGATGGGCGATCCCAGGCAGGAAATGCTCTTCGGCCGCATCGCGGTCCATCTCAAAATGATCACGATGGACCAGTTGTCGGCGGCCACCCAGCTTCAGGGGGCCGAGGGGAAGCCGCAGATCGGGGCGATCCTAGTGGAAAAGGGGTGGATCACCCCCGAGCAGATCCAGCAGATCGTCGCCTATCAGCAGGACTACATCGCCCGGCGTCAGGAGACTGGCGCCGCCCGCCCGGCCGCGAAGCCGACCGCCGCGCCGGGCAAGGCAGCGGCGACGAAGGCTGTGCCGAAGGCGGTGGCGGCCAAGGCGCCGGCATCGAAAACGGCGCCGGCTCCCGCGGCAGCAAGGCCCGCCGGCACATCGACGACCCAGCCCAACCCTACGGCCGGCCGGCTCGATGCCCTGCTGACCCGGGCGGTGCAGGCGAAAGCCAGCGACCTGCACCTGCACAGCGGAGCGCCGATCAAGATGCGCATCCACGGCAGCTTCGTCGACGAAGGGGCCGCCCCGCTCAGGACGGCGGACGTTGAATCGATGGTCATGGAGGTCATGACCGACGATCAGCGGAAGCTGTTCACCGAAAACGGCGAGCTCGACTTCGCCTACACCATGCCGGGGGTCGGACGTTTCCGCGCCAATGCCTACCGCCAGCACCGCGGGGTGGACGGCGTGTTCCGCGTCATCCCGCCGGCGCCGCCGAGCCTCGAGGATCTCGGCCTGCCGGCGACCCTCGCCAAGGTGGTGAATTTCCATCAGGGGCTGGTGCTGCTGACGGGGCCGACCGGGTGCGGCAAGTCGAGCACGATGGCGGCGCTGATCGACATCCTCAATGAAGAGCGGCGCGATCACATCCTGACCGTGGAGGATCCGATCGAGCACCTGCACCCCTCGAAGCGCTGTGTGGTCAACCAGCGCCAGGTGAGCCGGCACACCGAATCGTTCCCGCGCGCCCTGCGGGCGGCGTTGCGGGAAGACCCGGACGTCATCGTCATCGGCGAGCTACGGGACCGCGAGACCATCTCGCTCGCCCTGACGGCGGCCGAGACCGGGCACCTGGTGCTCGGCACCCTGCACACCAACAGCGCCATCCGCACCATCAACCGGATCCTCGGGGTCTTCCCGCCCAGCCAGCAGTCGCAGATCCGCACCATGATCTCCGAGTCCCTCAAGGCGATCGTCTCGCAGCGCCTGATCGCGAGGGCCGACAAGAAGGGACGGGTGGCGGCGCTCGAGGTGCTGATGTGCAACCGGGCGATCGGGAACCTCATCCGCGAGGGGAAGACGTTCCAGATTCTCTCGGTGCTGCAGACCGGGGCGCCGCACGGCATGTGCCTGATGGAGAACTCGCTCGGGGCGCTGGTGAAGTCGGGGGCGATCAGCCGCGACGAGGCGCTGCGGCATTGCGAGGACCCGAAGCGCCTGGCGGCGTGACGGGGGCGGGAACGGGAGCGGGAGACGCGACATGGCCGATATCGACGTGCTGCTGCAGTATCTGAAGGACAGAGGGGGGTCGGACCTGCACCTGGCGACCGGTCTCGAGCCGCGCATCCGCTGCCACGGGGCGCTCGAGGCGGTGGAAGGCTGGCCGGTTCTGACCGCCGCTTCGCTCATTAAACTGCTTTCCGGCATCACCTCGGCGAAGCAGTGGGAGGAGTACGAGCGCACGCGCGACCTCGACTTCGCCTATGGTCTCGAGGGGGTGGCGCGGTTCCGCGCCAACTACCTTTACCAGGAGAACGGCCCGGGGGCGGTGCTGCGCATCATCCCGGAGAAGATCATCCCGCTCGCGGACCTCAAGCTGCCCGCCGCCATCGAGAAGCTGGCGCACATGCAACAGGGGCTGGTTCTCGTGACCGGCCCGACCGGATCCGGGAAGTCGACGACGCTCGCGTCGATCATCGATTGCATCAACATCAAGTACGCGCGGCACATCGTCACCATCGAGGATCCGGTCGAGTTCGTGCACCAGAACAAGAAGTCGGTGATGTCGCACCGCGAGGTCGGCACGCACACCGGCGGTTTCTCGCAGGCGCTGCGCGCCGCCATGCGCGAGGACGCCGACGTCATCCTGGTGGGAGAGATGCGCGATCTGGAAACGATTTCGCTGGCGATCACCGCCGCCGAGATGGGGGTGCTGGTGTTCGGCACACTGCACACCAACAACGCCGCCAAGACACTCGACCGGATCATCGACGCCTTCCCGGCCGATCAGCAGGAGCAGGTGCGCATCACCCTCTCCGAGTCGGTCGCGGCGATCATGTCGCAGCTTCTGATCCCGGCCGCCAGCGGCAAGGGGCGCCACGCCTCCATCGAGCTGCTGATGAAGACCGCCGGCCTCCCCAACGTCATCCGCGAAGGGAATACGCCGATGATCTACTCGATCATCCAGGCGGGGAAGAGCGCGGGGATGCAGACGATGGACGAGGCTCTTCTGGCACTGGCCTCGGAAGGGAAGATCAGTCCTCAGGACGCATTAGCCCGAGCGGCGGACAAGGCCAAGTTCGAGGCGCTCATTCAGCTTTCGGCGCAGCCCAGGCAGGCTGCCGCGTAGCCTTCTGCGCGCAGCCCCGAGGCGGGGACTTTGCCGGACACGGGTCCGGGCTCGCTCGCGCGAGACCCTCCCCGGGAGCCTGCCCGGGAAATCGCCACGGCCATGGCCATTTCCCGGGCAGGCTCCTCTTCGCCCGCTCGCCGCCCTCCGCGCATAAAGCGCGCGGAGGGGCCCCGGCTCGGGGTCTCAGACGGTCCGGCAAAATCCCCGCCTCGGGGCTGCGCGCCGGACCCGGACGACAGGAGACTGGGCTGCGGCGGGGGCTGCGGGAGCGCGGCGATTCACCCTTGGGCGCTCAACGTTGATATGCTGCAATCTGGATCTCTATCTATGACGCTTCCGTTTCGATCGCTATTCCATGTCAGCGCGCTGGGCGAGGTGCGCGAGTACCTGCTTGAGCAGGATGAGATCCTCATCGGGCGGGGGAGCGGGTGCGACGTGGTGGTGAATGAGGACGGGGTGGGGGAGCGGCACGCGCGACTCACGTTCGGGGAGGGGTGCCGGGTCACGGACCTTGGCTCGGGTGGCGGGACGCTCGTTGATGGCTTGCCGGTCGGCGGCGAAGGCGTGTTGCTCGTGGATGGGGCGGTCATTCGGATTGGCGGGTCGTCGCTGCGCTTCATAGGAGCGGTCAGCGAACCGGAGCTGCCGTTGCCGGGGGCGCCGTTCGTCAAGCCGGTGGCTCGGGTGCCGCCGGACGCGGAGGCGGTGGTGCGGCTCGAGAGCGCATTAGTCGCCGGGTCGCTGGGAGAGTCGATCCTGACGGAAACGCCGGCGATCCTCGCGGCCGGCGCGGCGGAGCCGGTGGTGCTGCCGATTCTGCTGTCCCGCGCTGCCGGCGCCCGGCTGATCGTGACGGAGAACGGGCGGACCCGTTCCATCCCGCTCGCGGGCAAACCGTTCTGGCAGATCGGCCGCGCCTCCGAGTGCGACGCGCGGCTCGCCACCTCCAGGGCGACGCGGCTGCACGCGCGCATCAGCTGCCTGGATGAGCGGTTCGCGCTGCAGGACCTCGACACGCGGGACGGCACCCTGGTGAATGGCGCGCCGACGCGGGAGTGTGTCCTTGCGGAAGGAGACACGATCCGGATCGGCGAGGCGACGCTGGTGTTCCGCGACAATCCGGGCCGCGCGGCACCTGAGAGCGCTGCCGCGACGGAGAACGCGGCAGCGCAGGACGCCGCGGGGCAGGAGCTCGATCGGCGCCCGGTCGTCGTGGTGCCAGGCTTCGGCGGCACCGAGTTGTTCAGCGGCGATGACCGGGTCTGGCCGGGCCTGCGCCGGCTTGCCGACTGCCCGATCGATCGCCTGCCGGAGTATTGGG